>QMLA01000072.1 GCA_003646585.1 Deltaproteobacteria bacterium
GCCCAGCATCCCCCCCAGGATCCCTCCCAGGGGGAGGGGCCAAAGCCCAATCCCTTCCCTTATGCCCACCAGAGCTGGCACTATGAGCAGAAAAAGATAAAAAAGCCATCTCATCTCCTTTCCTCCACATTTTATGTGATCAGAATGATAAGGCCTCGGGAACCTTTAAGGAAGCCTCTCTTGAATCTCCTTCCTTATTTCCTGTTCCTCGGCCTGTTTGGCCACGGCGAGTTCCTGGGCGAGGAGTCTCAAGGCCGTCTCCATCAGCTTCTTCTCTCCGAAGGAGAGCTTCTTGTAATTCCTCAAAAGGTGCAGCTCATTCAACACCTTGGCCACCTCGAAGGCCGATCCGCTGTTGAGCCTCTCGGTGTACTGGCGGAATCTCTGATTCCACGGCTGGCTCAAGTTGTTATTATTGAATTCCTCCTCCTTGGAGAGGAGCTCCAGGATCTGGTCGGCCTCCGATGACTTTATCACCTCCCTCATCCCCACTGCCCGGGCACTTTTCACGGGGATGATGAGGGTGGTTTTGGATTTCAAGGGACGCAAAACGTAGGCCTTCTGATCCTCACCGTTCACCTTTATATCCTTTACATCCTCTATGATGCCCACGCCATGCCCCGGATAGACCACATAGGCACCCTTTTCAAACATCTCCCTCACGATCCCTCCGTCAGTCCTTTGGCTTCTTCGTAAAGCACCAGGGAAAAGGCCTCCAAATCCCCTCCCTCAATCCTTTCGGTCAAAGCCATATCTGCCCCCAATAGCTCGACTACCCTTATTCTGACCGCTGACCTCCTCCGCGGATCCTCCTTCACCAAAAGCACATCCCCTTCCCTGAGCCCGCTCTGTCTTCCTGCAAGGATGTAAATTTTATCACCATCGACCCTGGCGACCCTAGTGAACCATCCGGACCGGCTGAGGACCCCTTCCACCCTTTCAGCGGCCTCCTGAAAGATGGCCTCCAGGGCCCTTTCGGGAGCATCGGCGGTCTGCTGCAGCAAGAGGTCCAGAATCTGCGTACCCTCGATGGTCTCGTAAAGCTTCAGTTCAAGCTGACAGAAGGCACCCGATGGAGATTCAAAGGGGCCATAAAGCCTCCCCCACATAACGGCCTCTGCCCCCGTTACCTCCCCGAGGAACTTGACCTGGGCGGGATCGGGGGAGGTGAAGTCCGTCTTTCCCCCTCCCAAGGACTCGGGACCAATGGGCAGACTCACAAGGGCCTTCTGGGACAGGGTCCTGAGGAGGAGTTCTGTGACCGATGCGTCTGAAAGGTGAGGAAAATCCGATAAACAGGAAAGGGGAAGGACCAGAACCTTCCTCTTAAGATACGGAGGGCTTGATGGAAGGAGGGCAAAAAGGGGCCTTTTTGGCCTCTTGCGGATGACCGCCTTTGCCCCTTCCACTCTTTTTCCTTCGGCTTTGCCCCCCGGGGAGAGGAGTTCCCACTTGCTGGGGGATCTCAGATATTCTCTGATCTCAACGAACCTCTCCTGCCCTCCACCCCTCTCCCTGACCTTTACGTAGTAGCGACCATCAATGATATAGAGGTCCCTGTCGGCGAAAAGCTCCCTATCCTTCTTCCCGTAGATATCCCTTTTGGACCAGGGAAGGTGCCCACACCCAGAGGATCCCAGGAGGCCGCAGAGGATCAATATAAAAAAGAGGCTTTGGGAGCGCATGTAAAAATTTTACCAGATCTTGGCACTGCGGACAAATAATTCATCCTCTATAACAAAAACCTCTCGCATTCCTCCGGTGCCATCGGAAATGTCTCGATCACCCCTTCCCACCTGCCATGGCACCGGACCTTGCCGGGTCGGTCCTTGGGGGCATCCGAGTAGCGGAGGCAGATGGCCGCAGCCTTTGGCCAATCCACCTCCCTTCCCCCTCCCGGGATGAGGGCTAAGGGGCCGGGATATCCCTGGACTTCGAGAAGGAGGTCGGCGGCAGATACCATCTCCTGGATCTTCCTGTTTTCCCCTTCCCTCCTTCCCACGATGACCTTCGTCTGGGGAGAGAGGCGCAGGTGCCGCCCTATCTTGAGGAGTTCCAAGTCCCTGCGGGAAGGATGATCCAGGTGATCGAGAAGGTCTTTTAGCCTCCGTGAGTAGGTGGGGTCTGTGAGGAGGCATCCGCTGGCAGGCGAAGGGGGATCTTCTATCCCGTATCTTTTTGCCAGCTCGAGCTGGACCTTCCTGCCCCGGCCGTGGATCCCCAGCAGTTTGTCCCTCTGGACCCAGCCCTGCCGTTCGGCTACGGTGGGGGGCAACCGCTTGGCACTCAAGGGGCGGAGCACCAGCCCTTGAAGGCCCGATGCCCTCTCCACCACCTCCAGGGCCTTCTTCGTCTGGGAGAAGGGGCGCTGCCCGAGCACCTCTCCGGTAAAGACGAACTGTGCCCCTTCCTCCCTCATGACCTCGCCGGCCTTTCTGATCATCAGGGCATGGCAGTCTATGCAAGGATTCATCGCCGAACCCCTCCCGTGCTTGGGTTCTCTCACCAGGGGCAGGAGTTCATCGGTGATGTCCACCACCCTGAGGGGAATCCGCAGGCGCCTGGCGGCTTCCTTGGCCCTCTTGACCCCGAAGAAGGGGCTCTTGAAGGCCAACCCTATTACCTCCACTCCCTGCTCCTGGAGGAGCTTTGCCGCAAGGATGCTATCCAATCCCCCCGAAAGTAGCCCTACAGCCCTCACCATTTCCTCAAAAACTCCTCCGTGTGGGATTCAAGCCGTTCCTTCAAGCCCCTGGTGCCCCCGGGCCTGAAGCCGAAGACGGCTTCCCATACATCCTCCCTCTCCATGCATAGGTAAATGAAACCCTTAAGGGGATACTCCCTGAGCCATGATAGCACCTTTTTGTAGATCTCTATCCTCAACGGTTTGAAATACCTCAGTTTCCCGTCCTCTCCTGGCAGGAACTCCCCGCTCAGGATCCAGCTTCTGGGGAACCTCTGTCTGATAATCTTCTCAAGGCCCTTGGGGAACCTCAGCGTCCCGAGGCTTATCCAGATCACCCCCCGCGGATCTATCCAGCGGAAGAGCTCCTCGATCAGCATCTGGTAATCGCTCTCCCATCCGGAATAATGCAACAGGGGGTCGAAGTGAAAGGCCACGGGATAACCCCTTTGCTGGCAGAGACGGGCAGCCTTCAAACGGGCCATAAGGGCTGCCGTTCCCCTCTCCTGTTCCTCCACGACCTTTGGGGGATTGAGGGACCAGGCCACCACCGTCCTTGAAGCGTGCTCCAAAGGGAGCAATCCTTCAACCCTGTCGGTCTTGGTCTTGAGTTCGAGCACCGCGCCCTCAAACCGTGCGAAGAATTCCACGGCTTCGGCCACGAAGCCCAAGAAGGGCTCAAGAACAAGGCTGTCGGAGAGCTCGCCTGTGCCGACGCGAAGGGGCCTGGGACCCCTGGCCTTGGCCCTGAGTTCATCGAAAAACTTCCCCCAGGGGAGCTGCAAGGTGATGATGGGCTCGTTGAGGTAACCCTGGAGGATGCAGTATGTGCAATCCATGGGGCATCCAACGGCCACATTGCCCACCCAGTAACCACAGCAGCTGTAGCCCTTGGTGCCGGGACAGGGCTTAAGCAGCGAACCCCGATGGGGAGCGAGGTAAAGGACCCTTTTCCCATCGCCTATCGGGTCAGGGCTCAGGGAGAGGATCTCCTCCTTCAGCTCCTCCCTTCCCTTCGGTCTCGGGTTAAAGGGCAGAAAGCGCTCTATCTCCCTCCTTCCCCAGGGAAGCCCCTCCAGGGATGGGTCATAATAGACCGCCTTGAAATGATCCCTAATTGCCACCGAGGAGCCTCACCTCCAGATAGAGGTCCCCTCGGGGCAAAAAGGGGATTTTTTTGCCCTTGCCCCTGAGCCTGAGCTTGGTCCCGGACCTGATCCCCGGTGGGAGTTTGACCTCCACGACTTCCCCCGTGCCGAGGCCCCAAAGCCTCAAGGTGACCTTCCCCCGTTTGAGGTCATCGGGGCTCAGGAATAGGGGCAGGACGAGATTCCTGCTGAAGGCTGCCTTCAGGCTCCCCTTGAAAAGGCTCCACAGGATCCCGAGTAGGGACCTCCTGCTGGGGATGGTTCCGGTGGAGTAAAAGAGCATGTAAAGGAAGGGTAAATCGAACCTGAGCCTGAGTTCCTCCGAGATCTCCTCAAACCGCCTCCAAAGCTGGGGATCGGAGAAGATCTCCTCGTGATCGAAGGCGAAATGGGCCCCGGACCTTCGGGAAAAGTCGTACTGCCTGCGTTTGTCGGGATCACTCAAGACACTGTAGGCCTCCACGACCTCCTTGAACCTCTCCTCTGCCTCCTTATCGCCTGGATTGCGATCGGGGTGGTATTTCAGGGCCAGCCGCCTGTAAGCCCTTTTTATCTCCTCTGGTGAAGCCCCTTCCCGAACCCCCAGAATCCTGTAATAGTCCTTCATCCGATCACCTCCCTTAGCTTCTGGAGGATCCGCCCTGGCAGAAGGTCGCGGTTTTCCAGGGTAACCCTGAGGATCTCGACCCCTCCCATCCCCCTCACCCTCTCCAGGAAGGGGTCCCTGGCGAGGGAAAGGGTGGCAAGGACCGGTTTTCCTCCCCCGAGGATATCCAGGACCAGCTCCTTGAAGGCCTCCGACAATAGCTCCATCTTGCCTATCTCATCTATCACCACCAGGTCCCTCTTCTCCATGGCTTCCCTTAAGGCCGAAAGGGCCACCTCCTCGAAGGCATGAACCGAGACCCCATACCTCCCCACCCTGGGACCTTTGAAGGATATATGGGCCATCAGGGCCTCTCTCCCGTCAAGATCCCTGACCACAAAGCCCACTCTGCTTCTGCCCTTCCTCACCTCCTGGGTGATAAATCCCCCCGCCCTTGAACCCAAGGCCTTCACCACCTTCAGCAAGACGGTGGTCTTGCCAACCCCGGGTCTTCCCTCCAGGAGGAGTTTCATGCCGGATGTCCAACGGGCATGAGCAGGAGGGGTTCGTGATCTTCGGGAAGGCTGAGCACCGACTTCACCTCTTCGTCATAAAAGGCCCCCACAATCCCCGCCCCAAGGCCAAGGCAGACGGCCTGAAGGAAGAGGTTCTGGGCCGCATGGCCCACCTCCATCATCACATACCTGAGCCCCCTCTCGCGGTACTTCACAGTGGTCCTCTTGTACTCGGCGCACAGAGCGAAGGTGATCGGAGCCTCGGCCATCCACATCTGCCAGAGAGAAGCCTGAGCCAGGGCCTTCCGCACATCCCGGTCCAGGGTCCTCAGCAGGGCGTGATCCTCAACCACGTAACGATAGACTCCCACCTCAAGCCCCTTCACTCCCTCCCGGCCGACGGCCACATAGACCTCAAGGGGATAAAGGGCTCCCGCAGAAGGTATTGCCCTCCTTCCGGAGGGATCCACAAGGCCATTGGTCGACCACAGAAGCTGCGAGAGCTCTGAGAGGTCAACGGCGTCTGGCAAAAAGGACCTTACGGTCCGCCTCCTCGTTATCGCCTCTTCGAGGCTTACCTCACCGCGTTTCCTGGGCGGAGGGAGGTGAAACATCCTCACCCTCCAAAATAGGGTCGCATTTTCGTTGCGAGGGCTTCGGGCAAAACCCCAACTACGGGCTGTTCCTGAAGGACAGGGAAGGCGTGCATATCGCTGGTACCCCACGGGTTGAGTATTCTCCTCACCACGGCCCTGCCGTGAACCCAGAAGGCCCCCCTTGGAGCCCTTGTGCCGCCGTAAATCACCAGGTTAAAGCTGTAAACCCCGTGATCCCTCCAGTAAGAAAGGAGACACCCCAGGCCCCTGGTGAGGGCTTTAAAGGTGTCTTCCTCCACATCCATGAAGTTCTCTATCCCGGGAAGGACAAACAACACCTCCGAGGGCCCCTTGGGAGCGAAAGCCAGAAACCAGGGGATCCCATCGAC
>QMLA01000073.1 GCA_003646585.1 Deltaproteobacteria bacterium
GGGTAGACACAGAGTGGAAGTCCTTCCCCCTTTTGAACCCTCCGGGGACCCCGTGGCAGATCTTACGGCCTTGAACGGGATCATCGAACAATATGTGCGACGCTTACCGGAGCAATGGTGGTGGTGGCACAGGAGGTGGAAGCACATCATGCATTATCCGTGAACGAAAAGGTTTTCAGGAAGGCAAAAGTGGTATAAGGTAAGCCAGGCCCTTTGGAAAAGGCGATGGTTTCAGGAGTTTTCAAGGGATTGTGTCCCAACTGTGGAGGGGATATCAGCACGGAACGGCTAGAAGCCGGTCTGCCTTGTGAGCTCTGCCTGCCGGACCCTTCAGGCCCCTTCAGGAGGGAGGGGGAACTGACCCTTTTGCACCGGCTTGAAGAACGGGAAAGGGCATGGGTTGAACACTTCGAAAGATACATGGGGGCACGTCCCTGGGGGTTGCAGGTTGCCTGGGCAAAAAGGGTCCTGCTCGGCAGATCCTTCGCCCTTTTGGCTCCAACGGGGGTGGGAAAGACCTCCTTCGGGATCTCCATGGCCAGCTTCTTCACCAAGGAGAGGGAAAGGACATACATCATAGTCCCCACCCGCCTCCTGGTGGAACAGGTCAGGGAAAGGCTCATCGACTTCGGCCTGAGGGAGGAGGAGCTTCTGGCCTTCGGCGAGGACGATCGCCAAAAGAGGGAAAGGAAAGAGCGGTTACAGAGGGGAGATTTCTCGGTACTGATCACCACCTCCATGTTCCTTTACAAGAACTACGAAATCATCCCCAGGGACTTTTCCTTCATATTTGTGGACGATGTGGATTCCTTCCTCAAGACGGCGAAAAACATCGATAAGGCCCTCCTCCTGATGGGCTTCTCCGAAGGGGACATAGAGAGGGCCATGACCCTGATCAGGCTGAAGGAAAGACCCAACAAGTCCGAATCGGATTGGCAGAGGATAAGGGAGCTCGGCGAATCGGTTAGGGAATGCGCCCAAAGGGCCAAAGGGGTGCTGGTGGTCTCCTCGGCGACCTCCAACCCGAGATCAAGCCGCGTCAAACTCTTCAGGGAGCTTTTGGGATTCGAGGTCGGAACCCCCATCTTTTACCTGAGGAACATCCTGGACACCTATTGCGACATGGAGGGGGGGATCGATCGCTGGATCCGGAAGCTCGGCAAGGGGGGGCTGGTCTTCCTGCCCTCGGATTGGGGAAAGGAGTCCGTGTCGGAGGTGGTCACCGATCTCAGGTCATCGGGAATCAGGGCCGTTTCTTATGAGGAACTGGACGAGGAAGTCCTGAAGGATTACGAAGAGGGGAAGATCGATGTCATCGTGGGCATTGCCTCTTACAGAAATCCCCTGGCCCGCGGTTTTGATATGCCCCATGTGGTGAGGTACGCGATCTTTTACGGCGTTCCAAAGATCGTGATCTCCCTCAAATTCGAGACCAACCTCTCCCACCTCCTCTGGGCCTTAACTTCCATAAGGCCTTATGTAGCGAAACGGTTGCCCCAAGACGTGGGGAGGTTGGACAGGTGGATCGGGCAATTGAGGCGTTATCAGTATCTAACCGAAGGATATGTCTCCGAGAGGCCCGCTTTGGCCGAGAGGATAAGCTCCCTTAGAGAAGAGCTCAGCCGGTACCTGACCTCTCCCGAGGTGTTGAAGATGCTCGAGGAATCCGAGGAGATAACCCTGAGGAAGGGAGAGGACGGTTATTACATGGTGGTCTCGGATGCCACGGGATACCTTCAGGCAAGCGGAAGGACTTCCAGGATGTATGCGGGGGGGATAAGCAGGGGGCTGAGCGTTGTGTTTGTGGATGACCCAAGGGCCTTCAACCACCTGCAGAAGAAGGTCCGCTGGTTCAGCGATGACATAAAATTTACCTTCATCAACGAGGTCGACCTCCAGGAGGTCCTCCGCCAGATAGACCTTGACCGCGAGAGGATGAGGGAAATCCGAAAGGGGAGGATTAGGGTTCAGGCGAGGGAATTACTCAGGCCGGTCCTCATCGTGGTCGAATCTCCCAACAAGGCCCGCACCATCGCCAATTTCTTCGGCAAGGCCATCCGCAGGAGGATAGGGGACCACGAACTGCTGGAGACCTCCGTGGAGGATCGTTACCTGATGATCACGGCCTCCCTGGGTCACATCCTCGATCTTTCCACCGAAGGCGATGGTTTCCACGGCGTCAAGGTCAACGAGCATGTAACCCCCGTTTACGAACCCATCGAAGGGAAACAGAGGATTATCGAAAGCCTCAAGAAGATGGCCCAGGAAAGTTCCCAGGTCCTTGTGGCCACCGATCCCGACACCGAAGGGGAAAAGATAGGTTGGGACATAAAGGAGCTTCTGCAGCCCTTTGTCGGGGATATAAGGCGCATGGAATTCCATGAGGTCACCAGAAAGGCCATCCTGAAGGCCCTGAAGGAACCGAGGGATTTCAACGAAAACCTGGTGAAGGCCCAGATCGTGCGACGGGTTGCCGATCGCTGGGTGGGATTTGAGTTCTCCCAACTGCTTTGGCAGGCCTTCGGCCGCAACGTCCTCTCGGCGGGAAGGGTCCAAACCCCGGTGCTCGGCTGGATAATAGACAGGGAGGCCGAATATCGCAAGAGGATCTACAAGGTCATACTGAACCTGACCGAGGATTCCCGGAGGTTGAGGATCGAATTTGCCTTCGATGAGAGAAACACCGCAAAGAGGTTCTTCGAGGAGCTCGAGGAGATTGAAATCGAGGTCCTGTCCCTGAGGGAGGGAAGCCGCAATCCCCCACCTCCCTTGAGGACCGACACCCTCCTTAAGGAGGCCAGCGATAGATATCGCTTCTCGCTGCCCACAACCATGGGCCTTGCCCAGGGTCTCTTCGAGCTGGGCTACATAACCTACCACCGCACCGATTCCACCAGGGTATCCGAAGCCGGAATAGGCCTTGCGAGGGACTACATCGCAGAGGAATTCGGGGAGCAATTTTTCATCCCGAGGAGCTGGGGGGAAGGGGGAGCCCACGAATGCATACGGCCGACAAAGCCGATAGATCCGGAGGAGTTGGGTTCGCTGATGCTGAGCGGTCAGGTAGAGGGCCTGACGAGACAACATCTTTTGCTTTATGACCTCATCTTTCGGCGCTTCATTGCAAGCCAGATGAGGCCGATAATCGTCAGGGAAGCCGACGTCCTCATCAGGGCCAGGGGGATGGAAAGGAAAATGACCCTCTCCTGGGACATCCTCGAGGAGGGATGGAATCGGGTCCTTTATGTGGAGTTGAACCCGAGATTGGAAGGCAGGGTCTATGTGAAAGACAACAAGGAATTGAGGACCCAGCCCAAGGCCTATCTCTACACCCATGGCGAATTGGTCCAAGAGATGAAGAACAGGGGGATTGGCAGACCCTCCACCTACGCCGCCATCGTGGAGAAGCTCCTTGAAAGGGGCTATATTATCGACCGCAATGGATTCCTCATCCCCACAAGGCTCGGCAAGGAGGTTTATTCCTATCTGAAAAACCACAAAGGAGTCCACGCCTTCCTCTCTGAGGAGTTTACAAGGGAACTGGAAGGACTCATGGATCAGGTGGAACAGGCCCAGGAGGATTACGAAAAGCTGCTTAAGCGCCTTTACAACGATATCCAGAACGTCAGATTGCATCTCCATGGCCAGTAACAGGCTGATCGGGAAGCTCATAAAGCAGGGCCTTGTGCAGATTTTTGAAGGGCTCAAAGGGATCCTCGATGAAGAGGAAAGGAGGCGGGTGGAAAACGAACTGCGGAAGTACTTAAACCTCAGCGATTCCGAGCTTGGAGACATATGTACCCGGATCTTCGAACGGCATGCCTTAGAACTCCGCGGTTTGCATGAGCAGGAGGACGAAATCATCATTTACATGGCTGCCTTGAAACTGGCCTGTGGACTTCTGGACCTGCCCGAGGAAATACAGACCGCCCTGCGGTCCCATTTGGCCCAATATCTGCGCCTGCCATCAGCTTAAACCCTTGCCCCCTCCGGTCCCGGATAGTAAGATTTGAAGAAAAGGAGGAGGAAAGATGGCCATAGCAGCCTGTGGGATAGCGTGCGATGTATGCAAGTTGAAGGATACCTGCGGGGGATGCCTCCCCGGAACCGACCCCCGCGCTCCCGAGAGGCAGGAAGCCCTTAAGAAGATGGCAGGGAGGCCCTGTCCCGTGCTGGATTGTGCCATTAAGAAGGGAGTGGATTACTGCCTGAGTTGCCCCTCCTTCCCCTGTGAGGTCCATTACAAGGCCGGTTTTCCCTACAGCAAGACCCTCCTGGACATCTTCAAGAAATTCGTATCCAAATAGGACACAGATCTTCCTTTGACATAGGTCCGATTTGTGTCATAATGATCAAAATTTCCCCCTTTGGGGGAGAAAGGAGTTTAGGAAGATGTTGAAGGCAAGAGTAGGTGATGTGGTGAGGGTCCATTATACGGGAAGGTTGAGGGATGGGACGATCTTTGACACCTCGGTGGGCAGCGAACCTCTGGAATTCACCCTCGGTCTGGGTCAGCTCATCCCCGCCTTTGAAGAGGCCATTATCGGAATGAGCCCCGGGGAGTCCAAGACCTTTGAGATACCGGCAGAGGAGGCCTTCGGGCCTTACAGGGAGGAATTGGTCTTGGAAATAGAGAGGGATCGCCTCCCTCAGGATATGGAGCTCGAAGTAGGTCAGCAACTGCTTTTGCGCGATCCCAATGGACAAGCCTTCAGGGTAACGGTAACCGATTTGACCGACGACATGGTCACCCTCGATGCCAACCACCCCCTGGCAGGTGAAGACCTGATCTTCGAGGTGCAGCTCCTGGAGATAGGCTCTAATCTCCTCGAAGATAACGCCTGAGGGCCTGAGCCGTGTAGGAACGTTCACACTTGAGCAGATCAAGGGGGGTGCCTTCAAAAAGGAGGTAACCCCCTTCTTTTCCGCCCTCGGGTCCGAGATCTATTATCCAATCGGCTTCCTTTATCACCTCGAGGTTGTGTTCGATGATCACCACCGTGTCCCCCCTGGAGACAAGGCGCTGAAGGATCCCCAGCAATTTCTGCACATCGGCCATGTGTAACCCCGTAGTCGGTTCATCGAGCACATACAGGGTCCCCACCGAGGGGCTGGAAAGTTCCTTAACCAGCTTTATCCTCTGCGCCTCTCCCCCCGAAAGCCCCGGGCTCGGCTGTCCGAAGGTGAGGTAACCCAAACCTATTTCGACCAGAAGTTCCAGGATCCTCCGGATTGTGGGGATCGGATAGAAGAACTCGAGGCCTTCGGCGAAGGTCATCTGGAGCACATCATGGATGGTTTTCCCCTTGTAGCGGACGGAGAGGGTCTCCTCGTTGTACCTTTTGCCGTCACATTCTTCGCAGGTCACATACACGTCGGGGAGGAACTCCATCTCCACCTTTATTCGGCCCTGACCTCCACATGCCTCACACCGGCCGCCTTTGAGGTTGAAGGAAAACCTCCCTGGAGAGAAGCCCTTCTGTCTGGCTTCGGGGACCTGGCTGAAGAGCCGCCTCACCTCGTCAAATACCCCCACGTAGGTCGCGGGGGTTGACCGGGGTGTCCTGCCTATGGGCGAGTGATCCACTTCCGCCACCCTCCTCAATTTCTCCCATCCCCGTATCTCCCGAAAGCCGTCCCTTGCGGGACCGTGACCCCGCAGGAGGTTCTTCAGCCCCCTGTAAAGGACTTCCCTTACCAGGCTTGACTTCCCCGAACCGGAAACCCCCGTAACGCAGACC
>QMLA01000074.1 GCA_003646585.1 Deltaproteobacteria bacterium
CTTTGCCATTATAGCAGCTCCCTCGAGGCTGCTTCCCACCCCTATCCCCACCAGGATGGGCGGACAGGGGTTGGGGCCAGCCTCTCTCACGCAGTCGATCACGTACCCCATGATCCCCTCCCTTCCGGCCGAAGGGGGAAGGACCGTGACCCTGCTTGTGTTTTCGCTGCCGCCGCCCTTGGGAAGGGCCACTATCCTCACCCTATCCCCTGGTACCAGATCCAGGTGGATCACCGCCGGGGTGTTATCCCTGGTGTTTTCGCGGCTTAAGGGATGGCACACCGATTTTCGAAGATGACCCTCCGCGTATGCCCTCCGTACACCCCTGTTTACGGCCCCGCGGAGATCGCCCCCCGTAAGCCTTACTTCCTGGCCTATCTCTAGGAAGACCACCGCAAGGCCCGTGTCCTGACAGAGGGGTATGCGTTCCTCGGAGGCGATCCGGGCGTTCTCGATGATCTCCCTGAGGACCTCCCTCCCCAGCGGAGAGATTTCCTCCTCCAAGGCGGCCTTCAGGGCCTCAAGGACCCCGGGGCCGAGGCTGAAGTTCGCCTCAAGGAAGAGTCTCCTGACCGTCTCCTCGATCTCCCGAACGTGGATCTCCCTCAATGCGATATTCCTCCATCATCCACTTGCCCAGATCGATGAGCTTGCAGCGTTCCGAACAGAAGGGCCTAAAGGGATTGGCCGTCCATCGGGTCGGTTTCCCGCAGAGGGGGCAGCGGATCTCAAGATCTTCCGAAGATCCCCTTGAAGAATCCCTTCCCACCTTCCTCCTCCCCTTCGCAGGCGGCCAGCTCCTCCAGCAGTTCCCTCTGGCGCTTGGTCAGCCTTTTGGGGACCCTGACGGTGACCTCGATGATGAAATCCCCCCTTCCGCGTCCGTCCAGACGCGGCACCCCCTTCCCCTTGAGCCTTATGACCTCGCCGGGCTGGGTCCCCGGGGGGATCCGGACCTTGGTGGGTCCTTCCAGGGTCGGGACCTCCACCTCCCCTCCCAGGGCGGCCATGGGGAAGGACAGGGCCAGCCGGTAAACTATATCATCCCCCCTCCTTTCGAAATCCTCGTGGGGCCTAACGTGGATGTAGACATAGAGGTCTCCAGGGGGTCCTCCCCATTCACCCTCCTCTCCCTCTCCCTCTATCCTCAGCCTCAAACCCTCGTAAACTCCAGCGGGGATATCGATCCTCAGCTCCTTTTCCCCCTTGACCCAACCCTGTCCCTTACATGCCTTACAGGGGTTGGTTATTATGGTCCCGTGCCCCCCACAGTGACCGCAGGTGGTGGTGAGGGTGAAGAATCCCTGCGAGCGGGTGATGTGTCCCCGCCCATAGCAGTAAGGACAAACCTCCGGGGAAGTCCCCGGTTCGATACCCGAGGCATTGCACCTTTCGCACGGCATCCTCTTGGGTATCCTTATGCTCTTGGTGGTCCCCTTGACCGCCTCCATGAAGGTGAGGGTCAGGTCGTAGCGGAGGTCCTGGCCCCTGCGGGGAGAGGGCCTCCTGGTGGAGAACCCGAAGAATTCCTCAAAGAGGTCATTGAAGGCGGAGAAGATGTCCTCGACGGTCTTAAACCCGGAGAAGCCCGTGGACCTTCTGACCCCCTCTGTCCCGTAGAGGTCGTAAAGCCTGCGCTTTTCGGGGTCCCGCAGGACCTCATAGGCCTCGGCGATCTCCTTGAAGCGCTCCTCGGCCTCCTTGTCACCGGGATTTCTGTCCGGATGGTACTTTAAGGCCAGCTGTCTGTATGCCCTCTTTATTTCCTCCTGGGTGGCGTTGCGGGGGACACCCAAGATCTTGTAATAATCCTTATTGGTCCTCATGTTGAGCCTCGACGAGGGCCAATCCGCCCCAAAGGGCTGCCTCATCCCCAAGGGATGCCTTGAGCACCCTCACCCCTTCTCGGGCGAAGGAGAAGGCCATCTTCGACATGACCTCGAGGGCCCTTCCGATGAACAGGGAGAAGGCCTCGGCGACCCTCCCCCCTATGACAATCACCTCGGGGTTGAAGATGTTCACGATGTTCGCAAGGCCCGCCCCGAGGTATTCCCCCATGCGTTCGAAGACCCGCAGGGCCGCAGCTTCCCCCTGCATGGCCAGATCGGCCACCTCCTTCGCGGTCCTGACATCGAGCCCTTCTTCTCTGGCCATCCTCAGGATGGCGGTTCCGGAGCAGTAGGCCTCAAGGCAGCCCCTGGAACCACAACTGCAGGGAGCCCCGTCGAACTTTATCGTCATGTGACCTATCTCTGCAGCCACCCCCTCCGATCCCTTAAGGAGCTTGCCTTCGATGATCACCCCGCTGCCAACGCCTGTGCCGAGGGTGAGACAGCAGAAGTTCTTCTTGCCCCGGGCCGCCCCCTTGAGCCCTTCCCCGAGGGCGTAAAGGTTGGCGTCGTTTTCCACGAAGATGGGGACACCGAGGCCCAACAGCCCCTCCCGGAGCTCAATCCCCTCGTATCCCTTGAGGTTGGGGGAATGGTGGAGCCTGCCGTTTTTGCTGATCAACCCAGGGAAACCCAGCACCACGGCTTGGAGCTCCTCGCCCGCAAACTCCCTTATCCTCTCCTCAAGGAACTTAAATCCCTCCGGTGGGGGCAATGATGCGATTGATGGGAAGGATCTTACCGCCTCTAATCTCCCATCCTGTATGGAAGCTATCCGGAGGTTCGTCCCCCCGACGTCGATCACGATGATCCTTTTTCCCACTTCCCTTCCCCTTCCTCGGGCCGATGGACCTTATGGGAGACGTCGGGGAGGCTCTCCAAAAACTCCCTGTACTCCTCCTCGGTTATCACTCCCTCCCGCAGGTTCCTCTCTATGTTGCGCACATCGAACTTCTTTTTCGGATCCACGAACATCGCTTCCCCGGGAGGACCGAAAGCAAGGGCTTTCGTAAAAGGATTATAGTGACCGTTGACGGGGTTTTCAATGTCTGTTAAAGAACACCCGTGAACCTCAGGTTCTTCGATACCGCCCTGTTTCTGTATGTGGCCTCCTTCGTGTTGTGGGGCTGCTCAGCGCGTTACAGGGTCCTCGGGAAGGGGGCCAAGGGGTGTCTTATGCTCGGGGCGATCGTGCACCTTTTGGGGATGATTGTGAGGTGGTGGGAGAGTCACAGGATGGGGTTTGGGTATCCTCCCCTTGCCAATATGTACGAATCCCTGGTGTTCTTCTCCTGGGCAGTGGTCCTTTTTTACCTGATCGCCTTCATGAAGCGTTACCCCTGGGGGCTTTTCGGGCTGCTGACCTCGTTCTTTTCCGCCCTGGTCCTGTTTCTGCCCATAGTTGTGGGGATGGACAGGGGCATAAGGCCTCTGGTTCCCGCCCTGCAGAGCCCCTGGCTCATCATCCATGTGATAACGTGCTTTCTGGGGTATGCCTCCTTTGCCCTCGGGTTCCTGTTGAGCCTGCTTTACCTGTTCGAGCTGCGGAGTACCGAATTCGTCCCCCCTGCCTCCGCCCTGGAGGAGGGCACTTACAAGACCATCCTCGGTGGGTTCCTGTTTCTGACCCTGGGGATAATCACCGGGGCGGCCTGGGCCCATTACGCCTGGGGGAGGTACTGGAGCTGGGATCCGAAGGAGACCTGGTCCCTCATAACCTGGCTCATTTACGCGGGATGGCTCCATGCCCGCCTGGTGAGGGGGTGGAAGGGCAGGAGGACGGCGGTCCTGTCGGTGGTGGGGTTTTTTTCGGTGCTCTTCACGTATTTTGGTGTGAATTACCTTCTTCAGGGGTTACACAGCTATGTCTGATCCCTTGAAGGAGCTTGAGGAAAAGGCCTCGAGGGAGCCCTATGCCCGAAAGCTCGGCATAAGGGTCCTTGAGATCCGGCAGGGTTACGCCCTGGTGGAGATGCCCCTCGGAGGGGACCTTTTGAACATCCATGGGTTGGTGCACGGAGGGGCCATCTTCTCCCTGGTGGATGCGGCCTTTGAGCTCGCCTCCAACTCCCACGGTCAGGTGGCCCTTGCCCTCAGCATGAACATAACCTTTCACCGTCCTCCGGAAGTCCCGGGGGTGCTGAGGGCTGAGGCGCGGGAGATATCCTTAAGCCGGAGGATCGGAAGTTATCACATCGAGGCCCGTGACCAGCAGGGTCAGCTCATCGCCACCTGTCAGGCCTTGGTGTATCGCAAGGCTTGATGGCCACCTCCGGGCCATGTTACCCTCAAACCCATGGAGAAGTCCTTTGACGTCATAGCCTTAGGTCCTCTCGCCCTCGAGTACGTCTACGAGATTTCGGATCCGGCTTATGTCGCCGATCTGGGATTGAGGGAGGGGGATGACGTCATCTGGAGGGACAGGGATCAGTGGCTCCTCAGGGACCGGCTCATGATCTTTGGGGAGCTCAAGGCCGTAAACCCGGGGGCAGCGGCGGTGTCAACCTTGAGGGTCCTCACCGCCCTGGACTTCAGGACCGCCATTGTGGGGACCCTGGGGAGGGACAGGGAGGCAGAGGAGTTCATAAGGTCCCTCGGCAGGGAGGACACCACCAGGATCGTGAGGAAGGGGAGGACGGGCATCGTCTATCACATAATCCTCAGAGGAGGGGGGAGGTTCAGGGTGGTCTTTCCGGGTGATTCGTTGCTTTCCAAGGAGGAACTGGATTGCGGTTTCCTTGCCCGCTCCAGGTGGATTCACATGGTCCCCTTTCTGGACAGGAAGGGCCTTGAGGTCCAGAGGGACCTGAGGGCCAAGGTTGGTGAAGGGGTGGGCCTCAGTCTGGATTACGATTCCGCTCCCCTGGAGCCTGGGGCCCTTTTGCAGTTGCTTCAAGGGGTGGAGATCTTCTTTGCGAGGGAGAGGGACCTCGGTTTCCTGATGGCGGGGGAGGAGCGGGAGGTGGTAGGGAGGATCCTGAGGAAGGTGAAGGTTCTGGTGATAAACAGGAGCAAAGGAGGAGTCTCCCTTCATGTACCTGGAGGGGATTTCCACTTCAAGCCGCAGGAAGGGGAGGACCTCGGGGAGGTCCACGATGTCCTGGTGGGTCTCTTTTTGGCCCATCACCTCTCGGGGTATCCTCCTCAGAAGGCCCTTGAGAGGGCTGCGCGCGGGGCCCTTTTGGCCGTGGGGGGTCATGGACCCGAGAGATATCCCAAGCCAGAGGAATTGAAGGAGATCGAAGCCCTTCCTTGAGGAGGCCGAGATGGTCCCTTACGAGATCCTAGGGGAACTGGTGGTGAAGACCCCTTCCAGGATAGTGCTTTTGGTCATAGATGGTCTGGGTGGGGTCCCCGTGGAGGGAAGGACGGAGCTTGAGGCTGCAAAAAGGCCCAATCTGGACAGGCTTGCCCGCGAGGGGATATGCGGCCTCATAGACCCCGTTTTCCCGGGTATCACTCCCGGCAGCGGTCCCGGGCACCTTGCCCTCTTCGGTTACGATCCCCTCAAGTACCAGGTAAGGCGGGGGGTGATCGAGGCCCTCGGGGTGGGCATGGAGGTCTCAAAGGGGGAGGTCGTCGTCAGGGCCAATTTCGCCACCCTGTCCGAGGAGGGCGTTGTGGTCGACCGCAGGGCCGGCAGGATCCCCACCGAGCAAAACGAGAGGCTCTGCAGGAAGCTCGGGGAGGCTATCCCGGAGATTCAAGGGGTCAGGGTGACGATCGTCCCCGGACGGGAGCATCGCTTTGTGGTGAAGTTTTCCGGGGAGGGCCTCTCGGAGGACGTCTCGGATACCGATCCCCAGAAGGAGGGGATGAGGCCCCTTGAACC
>QMLA01000075.1 GCA_003646585.1 Deltaproteobacteria bacterium
CCCCTTCCTCGGCCACCCCGTGATCCCCTGCGCCCACCATGACCGCCTTCCTGGGCAGGGCCTCGGGGATCCTCCCCGTGATCCCGGCCACCCGCCAGGAGATCTCGTGAAGCCTGCCCAGGGCCAGGCGGGGCATGAGGAGGTCCTCGGTGCGCCTCTTTGCCTCCTCCACAGCTTCCGCATCAAGGGGCCGGATCTGGGAAAGGATCTCCTTCAAACCCATCGGTCACCTCCTGAAGCACTTTTATTAACCTTTCATTTTCCCAGGGACGCCTTATGGCAACTCGCAGATATCCCGGATCAAGGTTCCTGAAACCCGAAGGATCCCGCACCAGGATCCCCCTGGCCATGAGTTTCCGAGGCAATTGGGGGTCCTTAGCCTTAAGCAGGAAGAAATTCGCCTCTGAGGGATAGGCCCTGAGGTAACGGCTGATTCTCACAAAGAACCTCTCCCTCTCGATGAAGAATTCCCCAAGCCCCTTTTCAAGGATCGGCCAGAGTTCCTTTAGGTGTTCGAGGACCAGCTGAGAGAGGGTGTTTATGGGCCAGGGAGGGGTTGTGGCCCGGATTTTACGAATCACATCCTTCGGGGCCAAGAGGTAGCCGAGCCGCACGCCGGGGATGGCGAAGGCCTTGGTGAGGGACCTAAGCAGAATCACCCTCTCATTCAGTGCCACCTCGCGGAGGTCCGGCCTCCTTTGGGGCTGGACGAAACAGAGGAAGGCCTCATCCAGAAGGAGCCAGGTCTTCTTCAGGCCCCGGATCAGCTCGAGGAGTTCCTCCTGACCGAAAAGGACCCCTGTGGGGTTGTTGGGGTTGCAGAGGATCAACATCTCGGAGGTCTCCCCTGCCCTGAGGAGGTCCTCAAGGGATGGTCTGAAGCCGTCCCCTTCCCTGAGTTTCAGGAACTCCACCTGTGAGCCCGAGGTCAGGGCAGCCCTCTCGTATTCGGAAAAGGTCGGGACGGGTATCAGCACCTTCTTGGGCCTGATGGCCCTGAGGATCGAGAAGATCAACTCAGCCGACCCATTGCCCACCCAGATGTTATCCTCTGGCAATTGCAAAAAGCCCGAGAGGCTCCTCAGGGCCCTCGTCACATCGGGATAAAAGGATATCCAGTGGATGTGCTCCTTTAGGAGATCCAACAGGGGTGAGGAATCGAGGAAGGCGTTGAGATTGGCCGAAAAATCCAGGATCTCCTCGATCCTGAGGCCGGTAAGTTCGGATGCCTCAAAGACCCTGCCGCCGTGAACCATCTACCTCAATGCCCCCAGAACCATCAGGGACACCACCTCGGCGGTCTCCACCGTGGCTCCCAGCAGGTCGCCTGTCATTCCCCCGAGCTTCCCCTTCAGATAGAGGGAAACGGCAAGACCGTAAAGGAGAATGGTGCCAAAAACCAAAGCCCCCATGGGCCAAAGGAGCAAAAGGGATAGGGAGAACGAAAACAGAAGGCCCACCCCGAGGGTCCCCTTTCCCATGGGGAGAAAGGGAGTGGCCTTCCCCTCTCCCCTGAGGTAGGGGAGGCTGTACATGGGCAGGAGGGGTGCCATCCTTCCGAGGGCCGGAAAGAGCACAAGGGCACGCCAGTCCCTCCTGAGGTCCAGCAGTAGGACGAACTTCGCCAGGATCACCCCTACGATGGCCAAGGTCCCGAAGGTCCCGATATGGGGATCGCGCATGATCTCAAGGACCTTTTCCCTTTCCCCATGGCCCAAAAGGGCATCCGCGGAATCCGCAAGACCATCCAGATGGAGCCCCCTGGTCAGGACCGTGAGACCGAGCACCACCCCCAGGGCGGAAAATTCCTTCCCCCAGAACAAATCCAGCAGGAGGGATATCGCCCAGAGGATTGCCCCGAGGATGGCCCCCACCAAGGGAAAGAAGGCTGGGGCCTTCCGGAAATCCCCTCCCTGAGGGGTGGGCAAGGCAGTCATGAAACTCATGGCCGCAAAGAACGCCCTCACGGCTTTATCCTCAGGGGAAGGCCCGATACCATGAGGAAGACCTCGTCTGAAGCCCGGGCCAGGATCTGGTTGACCGTCCCCGCGAGGTCCCTGAAACGCCTACCCAAAGGCGAAGGGGGCACGATCCCCCAGCCGACCTCGTTGGTTACGATGATTATCCGATGTCCCGAGGAGGGGAGGAAATCGGCAAGGTGGCGGGCCCTCTGGAGGATCTCCTCATCCCCGAGGCCCTCCTCCAGGAGGTTGCTGATCCAAAGGGTTATACAATCCACAAGGACCGTATGGGGGGCCCTGAGGCCCTTGATGGTTCCCAGGATGTCCTTTCCCTCCTCCACCGTCCTCCAGTCGGTGGGTCTCAGCCTGCGATGTTCCTCGATCCTTCGGGCCATCTCCGGGTCTCCGGCTGAAGCGGTGGCCAGGTAAACCACCGGGAGGCCCGATTCAGCGGCCAGCCTCTGGGCAAAGCGGCTCTTTCCACTCCTCGCCCCTCCGGTGACAAGGGTCATCCTGCTACGCATCCCCCTTCTCTCCGATAAGCCAGAGGAAGACCTCGACCAGCTTGGGGTCAAACTGGGTCCCCGCCCCCCTCTTCAATTCCTCGAGGGCTTCTTCCCGGGAGAGGGCCCGGCGATAGGGCCTGTCCGAGGTCATGGCGTCAAAGGCATCGGCGATGGCGACTATGCGGCTCAAAAGATTTATCCTCTCCCCCTTGAGGCCCTGTGGGTATCCCCTTCCATCCCAGCGCTCGTGGTGTTGAAAGATCAATTCGGCCACCGGTGCCAGCTCGGGGGAGGAAAGGGCAATGCGGTAACCAATCTCGGGGTGCTTCTTCACCTCCTCCCTCTCCTCCGGGGTGAGCCTCCCCGGCTTGAAGAGGACCTTATCCGGAACCCCGATCTTTCCTATATCGTGGACCTCGGCCAAAAGTTCGAGCAATTCGAGCTCCGGTCGCGAGAGACCAAGGGCCTCACCCAGCAGCAGGCTGAACTCCTTCACCCTCTCTATATGGCCTTCGGCGGCAAAGTCCTTCTCCCTCAGGGCGGCCTTAAGCACATGCACCACGGAGCTCCTGGGGCTCAGCCCCCTGACGAGTTTGTCGCGGTACATCATATCATCTGCCTCACGGTATAGGTCCTCCAGGGGCCTGGAGGGGTCGCTGGCTGTGGCATAACCCACCGAAAGTCCCAGGGGGAGCTCGGGGGACCTCTCCCTTTCAACGGCCTTAAGGATCCGCTCGGCCACCTGTTCTGCCGTCCTGCTGTCGGTCCAAGGCAAAAGCACCGCGAATTCGTCCCCTCCCACCCTGGCCACCACATCGGATGCCCTCACAGAATTCGATATGGCCTTTGCGATGCGCTTCAAGACCTCGTCACCCTGGTCGTGGCCGAGGAAATCGTTGATCATCTTGAGGTTGTCCACATCACAGAGGATCAGGCTCACCGGATAGGAGCGGCTGACCCCAAGCCTCCTCAATTCCTCCTCGAAATAGGTGCGGTTGTAAACGCCGGTTAAGGGATCATGGAAGCTCCTCCAGCGGAGCTCCTCCTCCATCCTCTTCCTTTCGGCTATGTCCCTTATGCACTGAACCGCCCCTATGACCCTCCCCTTCTCATCCTTTATCGGGGCAGCCAGGGTCCAAAACTTGAGTCCCTTCCCCCCATAGGCCGCAGGGGCAAAGCCCTCGGCGGTCAGGACGTCCCCTCTCCTCTGAAACCTCTCATATTCCCTGCTCCACTCCCCTTCGCCCTTCAGGATGAGGTCCACAAGAAGGGGTCTCTTCTTCCCGTAGAAGGGAACGGCATAGGCATGATCGCCCTTCCCCAGGATCTCCTTCTCCATCACCCCGGTCATCTGACTCACCGCCTTGTTCCAGAGGATCACCCTCCCCTGACCATCCACCGCTATGACGCCATCGGGGATCGAATCGATTATGGCCTTAAGGAGCTTCACCCTCCTGCCTGTGGAGCGAAGGGAAGGAGGGACAAGAACTCTCAGCAAATTCTTTAATCTCTCCATCGAAAAATTCCTTTCAAAATTCGAACGCAAATTTTGTATCATTTTTTCCGTGGATTATGAAAGGGATACCTTGATCTATTTGGTAAAGATACCCAGGGAAGAGATAGCGTATTTCAATTTCCTGCTCGAATCCTATGAGGGATTGGCCTCCTCAAGGACCGTGGATGCCTCCCGCGGGGAAATGGAACTTTACGTGCCGGTCGAGCTTGAAGAGGAATTTGTGGAATTCCTGGAAGGATTGAAGGAGGAACTCCCCCTCGAGTGGTCAAAGCTTGACCTCCCGGAGTCTCCTCAAGGCCTCCCTTAGTTGTCCCTCGGTGACGGTCAAGGCCATCCTCACATAACCTTCCCCCCATTCGCCGAAGCCGACCCCTGGGGTCACCACCACACCGGCCTCAAGGAGCCTTTCGGCAAAATCCCTGCTGGTGTAGCCCTCGGGCACCTTCAGCCAGAGGTAAAAGGTGGCTTTGGGGGGTTCGACCTTAAAGCCCAGGCTCCTCAACCCCTCCACCATCACATCCCTTCGCCTCCTCAATTCCTGCCGCCACCCCTCGACTTCCCCATCCATATTCCCCTGGAGGACCCATATGGATGTCCTCTGGATGGCGTTGAACACCCCTGAGTCCACGTTGGTCTTGACCCTTCCAAGCCCCGAAAGCACCGCGGCATTTCCAACGACAAAGCCGATCCTCCAGCCGGTCATGCGAAAGGTCTTGGAAAGGGAATGGAACTCCACCCCCACATCCTTTGCCCCCTCGACGCTCAAAAAGCTCGGGGGAGGGGATTCGAAGTAAAGTTCGCTATAGGCAGCATCGTGGCACACTATGAGGTCGTATTCCCTGGCAAAGGCCACCGCCTCCCTGAAGAACTCCCTTGTGGCCGTGGCCCCGGTGGGGTTGTTGGGGTAGTTGAGGAAGAGCACCTTGGCCCTGGCGGCGACCTCCGAGGGGACGTCCCTTAGATCGGGCAAAAATCCCCTCTCCTCCCTGAGGGGTAGGGTGTATGGAATGCCTCCCGAGAGGATCGTCGAGGCGCGATAAACGGGATAGCCCGGATCGGGCACAAACACATAGTCGCCCGGATCAACGAAGGCCAGGGGCAGATGGGCTATCCCCTCTTTGGAACCGATGAGGGCCATGACCTCGGTGGAAGGATCGAGGCTCACCCCAAAGCGCCTCCAATACCATGAGGCCACAGCCTCCCTGAACTCGAGCAGGCCCTCGTAGTCCGGGTAGCGGTGATTTCGGGGATCACGAATCTCCTCGGACATTTTGTCGATGATCCCCTGGGGGGTGGGTAGATCGGGATCCCCTATGCTCAGGTCTATCAACTCCCTGCCCTGCTGCCTCAGGGCCTGTTTCTTCCTGTCCAGCTCCGCAAAGAGATATCTCGGCAGGGACTTTATCCTCCGGGAAAGTTCCATTGGGAGACCTCCTTTTTCTGGTTGGCCTATTAGGTGCATTTTTATAAAATTGGGTTCAAAAGACAAGGATGGGCCTTTGCCTTTCGACCGGAAGCCTTTTTAACCTTACCTTGCGGGAGATCTTCGAGATAGCCCGAGAGGCGGGTTTTGAAGGGATTGAACTCCTCATATGCCACAGGGTATCGAAGCCTTACGACCTCGAAGAAGCGATGGAGCTGTCAAGGAGGGTCTTGCCCGTTAAGGCCATCCACAGTCCCTTCTTC
>QMLA01000076.1 GCA_003646585.1 Deltaproteobacteria bacterium
GGACATAAGGCGGATGGGGGGGCTCAGGGAGAAGATGCCCGTGACCTTCTGGACCTTTGTAATGGCCGCCTTGGCCATAGCGGGTATACCGGGCTTTTCGGGGTTCTTTTCCAAGGATGAGATCCTCTGGAATGCCTTTGCGAGCCCCAAGGGCCATTTTGTGCTTTGGCTCATAGGGTTTGTGACCGCGGGGATGACGGCCTTTTACATGTTCAGGCTCTGCTTTATGGCCTTCCTCGGTTCCTTCAGGGGAGATCGTGAGACGTGGCATCACGCTCACGAGTCGCCCCCTGTGATGACCATTCCGATGGTCATCTTGGCTGTGCTTTCGGTCATAGGGGGCTATGTGGGGATACCCCATGTGCTCGGGGGGCACAATTACTTCCACGAGTTCCTGGCCCCGGTCTTCGGCGAGGCCCCCAAGGTCGAGCACGTGTCCCTTGTGCCCCTTGCATGGGCAGGAGGGCATGCCGCAGAAGTTGGGTCTGAGGCCGTATTGGAGCTCACCTTGATGGTCCTTTCTGTGGCGATGGCCGTCTTTGGGATCCTTTTGGCTTGGGTCTTTTATCTGAAGAGACCCGAGGTGCCACAGAAGTTGGCGGAGGCCTATCCTAGGGCCTACAGGGTCCTGTGGAACAAGTATTATGTGGATGAGATTTACGGAGCGCTCTTCGTCGATGGGACCAGGAACTTCGGAACGGTGCTCTGGCACAACTTCGATGAGGCCGTGATAGACCGGACGGTGAACTGGATTGGTGCCCTGATGAGGGTTATGGGTGCGGGCTTGAGGCTCTTTCAAACGGGTTTCATCAGGGACTATGCCCTGGGAATATTGCTCGGCGCGATAATCATCATGCTGTTCTTGCTGTAAGGGAGGGAAGATGGAGAGGCTGTTGGATTTGCCCTGGCTCAGCGTTTTGACATTCTTGCCGGTTGCGGGGGCAATTATTTTGCTCTTCGTTCCCAAGGAGAGGGAGGACTGGATAAAGGGGTTTGCCCTCGGGGTTACCCTTGTGGAATTCGTGCTGTCGTTGATCCTGTTTTTGCGCTTCGACGATTCTCGGGCTGGGATGCAGTTTGTGGAGAGGCTTCCGTGGATAAAGGCCTGGGGGGCCGAGTACTTCATGGGGATAGATGGGATAAGCCTTCTGCTCGTGGTGCTCACCACCTACCTCATGGTCCTCTCCATCCTCAGTTCTTGGTCCTCGGTCGAGAAGGGGCTGAAGGAGTACATGATTGCCTTCCTGCTCCTTGAGACCGGGATGATAGGGACCTTCTGCGCCCTGGACCTTCTGCTCTTTTATGTCTTCTGGGAGTTTACCCTTATACCCATGTACCTCATCATCGGGGTTTGGGGTGGCCCAAGGAGGGTCTATGCGGCGGTGAAGTTCTTCCTCTACACGATGGCCGGAAGTGTGCTCATGCTTGTGGCCATCCTGGTCCTTTATTTCATGCATGGAAGGGCCACCGGCACTTATACCTTCGAGCTCTTCGCCCTCTACAACACGCCCATGGCCTTAAAGACACAGCTTCTGCTCTTTTCGGCCTTTGCCTTGGCCTTTGCCATTAAGGTGCCGATGTTCCCCTTCCACACATGGCTTCCCGATGCCCATGTGGAGGCCCCAACTGCCGGTTCGGTGATACTGGCGGGGGTCCTCCTGAAGATGGGCACTTACGGGTTCATAAGGTTTGCCATACCTCTTTTCCCCTATGCGGCAAAGGAGGCCGTGACCCTGATCTCGGTGCTGGCCCTCATCGGGATCATCTACGGGGCCCTGGTCTCCATGATGCAGGATGACCTGAAGAAACTCGTGGCTTTCTCCAG
Organism: Deltaproteobacteria bacterium; assembly: GCA_003646585.1. Taxonomy (GTDB): domain Bacteria; phylum Desulfobacterota; class B13-G15; order B13-G15; family B13-G15; genus B73-G16. The sequence continues at coordinate 1,826 of QMLA01000076.1, forward strand.
TGTGAGCCACCTCGGGTTTGTGATGCTGGGGATGTTCGCCTTCACCACCCAGGGGGTTCAGGGGAGTGTATATCAAATGCTGAATCACGGTGTCTCCACAGGAGGGTTGTTTATCCTGGTGGGGATGATCTACGAGAGGAGGCACACTAGGCTCATCAAGGATTTCGGGGGGTTGGCCAAGGTCATGCCCGTGTATGCGACCTTTTTCATGATCGTGGCCCTTTCCTCCATCGGGCTTCCGGGGACCAACGGCTTTGTGGGTGAGTTCACCATATTGCTCGGGACCTTCAAGGCCAATCCCGTGTATGCGGTCCTCGGGGCCACGGGTGTCATCTTTTCAGCCGGCTACATGCTCTGGATGCTCAGGAGGGTGATCTTCGGGCCGATGACCAATGAGGAGAACAAGGGGCTCAGCGATCTCAATCCCAGGGAGATATTCACCCTGATTCCCATTGTGGTGATGATCTTCTGGATGGGGATCTTTCCCAAGTTCTTCTTCAAGAAGATGGACCTTTCGGTGGGACAGTTCCTCAGGGATCTGAGGACCAGACAGGAGATGGTCCTCAAGGCAGATCAGGATCAAAAGGTAGCTCTGCTTGGGGGAGTGAGGGATGGAATTGTTCGGGATTGAAACTTTGGGTAGGGATCTCAGCGCCCTGAGCACCGAGATAATCCTTTTCGGGTTTTCCCTGGCGGTGCTTTTGATTGGGGTCATCCTGAAGGGGGAGACCCGCAGGTATACGGGCTATGTGGCCCTTTTCGGCTATATACTTGCACTTTTGCCGCTTTTTTTGGGGGTTGGAGAAGGGTTTGAGGCTTTCTTCGGTATGGTCTCGGTCGATCCCTTTACGACCTTCTTCAAGTTCCTCTTTCTGATTGTGGGATTTCTGGTGGTTCTGCTTTCTTTGGATTACACGGTGCGGGAGGGGGTCGCCTTTGGCGAGTACTATGCCCTTGTGCTCATAGCCACAACTGGTATGATGTTGATGGCGGGAGCGGCAAACCTCGTGACGATCTTCTTGGGGCTGGAGATAATGTCCCTTTCCGTATATGCCCTTTCGGGGATAACCCGGGAGGACCCAAGGAGCGTTGAGGCTGCCTTCAAGTACTTCCTTCTGGGTGCCTTTGCTTCGGCCTTCATGCTCTACGGGATGGCCCTCCTTTATGCCTCCACGGGGACCTTCCACCTCGGGGAGATGGCCCGGGTCCTGACCGAAAAGGGCCTGATGTCCCGACCCCTGGTCCTTGTGGGGATGGGGCTTTTGCTCTTGGGATTTGCCTTCAAGCTGGCCCTTGTGCCATTTCACATGTGGACCCCCGATGTCTATGAAGGGGCTCCAACGCCCATTACGGCCTTCATGGCCACGGGGGTTAAGGCAGCGGCCTTTGCGGGACTGCTGAGGGTGGCCTTTGCGATCCTTCCGGAGCTGCAAGGGAAGTGGGAAGAGCTTATGTGGGTGCTGGCTGTGGCCACCATGACCTTGGGGAATCTGGTAGCATTGAGACAGGAGGATGTGAAAAGGATGCTCGCTTATTCCTCGATTGCCCATGCGGGCTATGTGCTCGTAGGCTTCATAGCGGGTGGCGAGAGGGGCCATGCGGCCATGCTCTTTTACCTTTATGCCTACGCCTTTATGAACATAGGGGCCTTTTCTGTTGTGGCCCTCATGGGGAGGCGTGGTCAACCCAATACGCTCCTTGACTGCTGGTCCGGGGCCGGTTTCAAACATCCTCTGTTGGGGCTGGCCATGACCGTGTTTCTCTTTTCTCTGGCAGGGGTTCCTCCGACGGCGGGTTTTATGGCCAAGTTTTACGTCTTTGGTGCCGCGGTCAAGGCGGGCTATTACTGGCTCGCCATCCTCGGTGTTTTGAACAGTGCAGTAGCCGCTTACTATTACCTTAGGGTTCTGGTTTATATGTACTTCAGGGAGCCCAAGGAAGGGGTAGAGACGGGTTACCCCTCCCTGGCTGGTGCCCTCGCCATCCTGCTGGCCCTGTGGGGGGTGTTGCAACTGGGCATAAGCCCCTCCGGGTTTTTGGCCCTTGCCGAACAGTCCTTGAGGTCCATGCTATAGGGGGTATGGGAAGATGATCCTCTTCAGTTCGTGGAAAGGGGAGGTTGTCGACAACAGGGGTAAGCCCCCGGAAGAGGCCCTTGAGCCCAAGGCCATCAGGTTGCCGGAGGAATTCTTCAAAGGGGAGAAGGTCAAGGCCTTCTTCGGGTGGGACGGCATCGTCATCCGGGACCCTTCGGTGGACCTCTTGGAGATGGCCTGGAAGTACAGCGAGGCCCTGGCCAAGGAATCTTGCGGCAAATGCACCCCCTGCGGCTTCGGTTCGAGGTTGATCCGGGAGATCCTGGAAGGGATGGTGAAGGGGGAGGCAGGGCCAGAGTACCTGAAGGTGCTCAAGGACCTCTGCGAATTCATAAGGAGTTCCTCCCGGTGCTCCATAGGACAGACGGGCCCAGTGCCCATCCTCCACCTGATCCAGTACTTCGAGAGGGAGCTGCAGGAGAGGATCTCTTCGGGGAGACCTCCTTCGGGGGGACGGTATCGCTACGGGGTTACGGCCCCTTGTCTGAACGCATGCCCGGCGAACCTCGATATCCCCCGGTACGTGGAGGAGATCAGGGAAGGAAGGTATGAGGAGTCCCTGGAGACCATCAGGTGCGGGGTGTGCCTTCCCGGGACCCTGGGAAGGGTCTGTGTGAGGCCCTGTGAGGCCAACTGCCGCCGCGCCTTGGTGGACGGCCCCATCGCCATCAGGCTGCTCAAGCGCTTCGTGGCCGACTACCAGAGGGAGCGGGTCCTCAAGGCTTCGGTGAAGCGAAGGGAACGATCGGGCAAGCGGGTGGCCGTGATCGGGGCAGGACCGGCAGGCCTGGCCTGTGCCTACTATCTGGCCTCCAAAGGCCACGGGGTCGTGATCTTCGAGAGGCACGAGAGCCCGGGGGGTATGGCCTTTTACGGGATCCCCAGCTACAGGTTGCCCCGGGAGGTCCTCCTGGAGGAGGTGGACTGGATAAGGAAGTACGGGGTGGAGATAAGGTTTGGGGTCGCAGTGGGGAAGGACATCACCCTTTCGGACCTCCTCAGGGAATTCGATGCGGTATTTATCGGCGTTGGGGCCCAGGGGAGCGGCCGGTTGGGGGTGGAAGGAGAGGAAGCGGGCTACAGGGGGTTTATCCCCGGTGTCGAGTACCTTTACAAGATCAACACGGGCATGGACCCTTATCCTGAGGGCAAAAGGGTCATGGTCGTGGGTGGCGGCAACGTCGCCATGGATTGTGTCAGGGCTTCCTTCAGGATCGGGAAGGAGGACGTCCACCTGGTCTACAGGAGATCGAGGGCGGAGATGCCTGCCAACGAGGAGGAGATCGTGGAAGCTGAGGAGGAAGGGGTTCAGTTCCACTTCCTCTGCAATCCCAAGAGGATCATAGCCGAGGGCGGAAAGGTGGTGGCCGTTGAGCTTATCAGGATGGAGCTGGGAGAGCCCGACGAAAGCGGCAGGCGGAGGCCCATTCCGGTCCCGGGCTCTGAGTTCGTCATAGAGACTGATATCCTGGTCCCAGCAGTAGGGCAAGTGGTGGACTTAAGCTTCCTCAGGCCCGAGGACGGCATAGAGGTGTCCAGGAGGAATACCATCGTCGTCGATCCCGAGACCTTGCAGACCACAAGAGAAGGGGTCTTTGCCGCCGGGGATTGTGTAACCGGTCCCGATGTCCTCGTGCGGGCCATAGCCGGCGGCAGGAAGGCTGCCGACAGGATAGACAGGTTCCTCAGGGGAGAACCCCTGGGGGCCAC
>QMLA01000077.1 GCA_003646585.1 Deltaproteobacteria bacterium
GACCAATGGGGCCTGGTCCATCCGGGTGCCGAGGTTCCTCTTGGCCATGATGGCATCAACCAGCACATCGGGTCCGATGGCATCGAGGCATTCCGCCCCAGGATCCACGATAATTGCCACCTCACCTCTGGCCCAAACTCCTTCGACCTCCCGGGGATCCCTTATCAGCACCCCCCTCACCCCTTCCACCACCTGTTCCCCCTGAAAGACGGCCTCGCTGAAACAGACCCTCCTCCTCACCGAGAGGGGCTTGGGGATCTCGGTCATCAGCACGCGGAAATGACATCGGTTGAGCCTCCAGGCCACAGCACTGGCCATCTCTCCAGCACCCCGAATTAGGACCTTGAGTCTGAAGGACATTCTCAAACCCTCCCGAAGGGACATACTGGGAAGCGGCACTCGGCGCAGTTGAGGCAGAGTCCTCCGTAACCCAATCTGCGGATCTCCTCCCTGCTCGGCCTCTCCCCCGCCATGACCCTCGGCAGCACTAAGTCGAAGATGGTTCTGGGATTGTAATAGACGCAGGCAGGAAGACCGAGGATGTCCGCCTCTCCGAGGATGGCATAGAGGAACATCGCCCCCGGAAGGACCGGGGAGCCGTAATTGATGATCTCGGCCCCGGTGAGTCTAATGCCTTCAGGGGTCACATCCCCAGGGTCCACCGACAGCCCTCCCGTGGCGATTATCAGGTCGGCCCCCCGATCAAGCAGCGAGGTGATCGCCTCGGCTATCAACTGGGGATCGTCGGGGACGACGACCTTACCGGAGAGCTCCGCCCCGTAATGCTGCAATTTGGGCCTGACCTTATCGTCGAAGGCATCGGGGATTCTCCCATAATAGACTTCGTTCCCCGTGACCACCGCCCCGACCTTTCTCCTGCGGTAGGGCTTAAGATGAAGGGCCCTCCCATGGGAGAGGACCCCTTCTGCCCACCTGATCTCCGCCTCCCTTATCATCAGGGGTATGATCCTGGCAATGGCGACAAGGGTCCCTTCCTCACAGGGGGTGTTGTCGTGAAGGGTCGACAGCACGAGCTCCCCCCTCAGGTTTATGAGGTCGACAAGTTCGCGCTGCACCTTCAGGAGCCCCCTGGCCGTGGTCCTTATCATGGCCCTGCCCTCCCTGCCGGGGATGACCTCGAGGCCCTCACCCGCGGCAGCCCTGGCGAGCCTCATGGCCCCCTCGTCTTCGTGCAGCTCGCCCTCCTCGGGCTCAATGACCCAGACGTAATCGTTACCGGTGCGCAGGAGCACCTCCACGTCCTCTTCCCTTATCCTGTGGCCCTTCCTCAGGGCTGGACCCTTCCGCTTCCCGGGAACGACCTCAGTTATGTCGTAACCCAGGACCATCCCCACGGCCTCGGAGGCCTTGACCTTCTTGAGCATCAGAAGATCTCCGCCCCGAAGATGTAGATCCTTGAGGAGGGGTCCCTCCAGGCATCCGGAGGGAGCCCGGCCTTAAAGCAGGTCTCCTCAAGAAAGGTCTGGGGATCCCAACCGTATTCCACCGCCACCTGGGGAAGCAGAAGACCCGAGTGATAAGGGGGCCTCTCTATCATAAGGCCGTGTTCCCCTATCTTTATCCTCCTCAGGATCTCCTCTGGACTTCCGCGGATTTCCTTAAGGGGGGTGAGGACGGATATCTCTATTTCCAGGTCCTTCAGCTCCTCCGGCCTTACGGGGGGAAATCGCGGATCTTCAAAAGCAGCAGCCTGGGCCATGTCCACTACCGCCTCCCAAAGGGGCTTTATCCCCCGAACGTAGCCTATGCAGCCCCGGAGCTGTCCATGTTTCTTGATGGTGACGAATACCCCCCTTGGTTCCTTCAATTTCGGGGAGGTCACCGAAAACTCCGGGATCGGCTTCCCCAGGGCGCGGCTCTCGATCACGGTCCTGGCGATCTCCAGCAACGTGCGCTTTTCCTCCTCGCTCAGCCCCAGGTACTCCTCCTCGAGGGGATCGGGATCCTCGGATAGCTTGAGGAGTGCCGCCGACATGTAACCCACCACACTGGTCCTGTCACCGGTCACATCCCCCGAGTTGGCGTACTTCAGCACCACTCCCTTGTTGGCCCCGAGGGCCTTGGCCGCCATCATGGCCGATACCATGGGGCCACCCCCACAGGCCTCACAGCGCTTGGACTCCAGATCCCTCATCAACCCCTCGGGATCGAGGGCCTCGACGTGCTCGAGGATGATCCTGTCAAGGGCCACGGCCCTCTCGTAGGGGTAAAAATGCGAGAGGTCCGTGCTGGCTATAAGTAGCACCCTCTTTCCCTCATGCCTTATCACCTCCACGAGGCCCTTGGCCAGCTCCCTTACGGTCCTATTATCCTGCTCACCCATGACCAGGGGGACGAGCCCGAAATCCCCCAGGACGACCTGGAGGAAGGGCAACTGGATCTCCAGGGCATGTTCCCTCGTGTGGGCCTGGGGGATATCGTCAACGAGGGGACAAACATCCATGAGCCTTTTGCAGAACCTCTCCTGGACCCTCACAACCCCCAGGGGCGTCCTGAACCCTCCCCTGGGGTAGATCGAGACCCCCCGGAAGTAGACATAGTGGCTCGGCGAGATGATCACCACCGTGTCGTATTTCTTCCCTAGAAGGAGCTTATAGGCGTAAGCGGCCACCTGTCCCGAGTACATGTAACCGGCATGGGGGGCTATCAGGGCCAGAAGTTCCCCCTCAAGAGGGGGAACTTCGGCATGGGAGAGGAAACCCTCGATTTGCCTCCTCAAGATCTTGGGATCCCCGGGATACCAGGTCCCGGCGATCGCCGACTCCCTTATAGGACCCCTCGCCATCCTCTCACTCCCCTGGGTGATGGCAGAAAAGAAAAGGAGCGACACAATGAGGATTGCCCATCCCCTCATCCTCAGAAGGCCCTCTTGCTGTCAAGCAGGAGGGTTACCGGACCGTCATTCACCAGCCCCACCTCCATCCTGGCCTGAAACCTCCCCGTCTTCACCTCAAGTCCCTCCCCCCGAAGGGCCCTCACCACCTCGAGGTAAAGTTCCTTGGCAACCTCTGGGCCCGCGGCCCCGCTAAAGGAAGGCCTCCTGCCCTTGCGACAGTCCCCAAGCAAGGTGAACTGCGAGACCACAAGGACCTCCCCTCCGACATCCCTGATGGAGAGGTTCATGCGGCCATCGCTGTCCTCGAAGATCCTCAGGTTGGGGATTTTCGAGGCCATATAGGCCACATCCTCGGGGCCATCCCCCTGGGCCACCCCCAAAAGGACCAGAAGCCCCTTCCCAATTCTTGCTATCTCCTCCCCCTGGGACCTTACCCAGGCCTCCTTCACCCTTTGGAGCACGGCCCGCAAGCTAATCCCCTTTTTCCCTCTCCCTTTTGGCCTCCTCGACGATCCTCTGAGCGAGATGGGGCGGTACCTCCTCGTAGTGGGAGAACTCCATGGTGAAGCTGCCCCTGCCACCGGTGAGGGAGTTCAGGACGGGACCATACTGCAGGGCCTCGGACATGGGCACAAGGGCCTTTATTACCTGGTTCTTCCCCCTCGTCTCCATCCCCAGGATCTTCCCCCTCCGGCTGTTGAGGTCGCCCATCACATCCCCGAGGACATCATCCGGCACCGTCACCTCCAGCTTCATGATCGGCTCAAGGAGCACGGGCTCTGCCTGCTGCATCCCCTTCTTGAAGCACATGATGGAGGCGATCTTGAAGGCCAGATCCGAGGAGTCCACCTCGTGGCTCTTCCCGTCATAAAACCTCACCTTCACATCCACAACCGGAAACCCGGCCAGCACCCCCGACTCCATAGCCTCCCTTATCCCCTTCTCCACAGCGGGGACGAAGTTCCTGGGGACGTTCATCCCCGTTAAGGCCTCCTCGAATTCGAAGCCCTTCCCCCGCTCGAGGGGATAGAGATCGAAGTGCACCTCGGCAAACTGCCCCCTTCCACCGGTCTGCTTCTTGTGCCTGTAAATGACCCCTTTGACGACCTTGCGTATGGTTTCCTTGTAAGGGATCTTGGGAGGACTGAGCTCCACCTCGACCCCGAACTTCCTCTTCATCCTCTCCACGATCACGTCCAGGTGAAGCTGCCCGAGACAGGATATGATCAACTCCTTGGTCTGCTCATCCCGGCTCAGGACGATGGTGGGATCCTCCTCCTTTATGCGACTTAGGGCCTGCGAGATCTTCTCCTCATCACCTCTGGCCTTCGGCTTTATGGCATAGGAAAGGACAGGCGTGGGAGCCATGACCGGCGGGTAAACGATGGGTGCCTTCTCGTCGCAGAGGGTGTCGCCCGTTTGGGTGTCCTTGAGCTTGGTCACGGCCACTATATCGCCGACCTCGGCAATGCCGGCAGGTTCCTGCTTTTTCCCCTGCAGCAGGAAGACCTGGCCCAGCTTCTCCCGGGTTTTCTTGGAGGAATTGTAAACGGCCACATCGGGCCCAATGCTCCCAGAAAGGACCTTCATGTAGGAGATCCTGCCGGCGAAGGGATCCATCAGGGTCTTGAAGACATAGGCCGAGAAGGGCTCATCTGTCGAAGGCCTCCTCTCCTCCTCTTGGCCCGTATTGGGGTTTATGCCCTTTGCAGGCCTCCTCTCAAGGGGAGAGGGTATGAGGAGGTTTATGGCGTCCATCAGCAGGTCTATGCCTATAAGCTTCAGGGCAGAACCACACAGCACCGGCACGATCTGGCCCTGCACCATCCCTTCCTTCAGGCAGCGATAGAGTTCCTCCTGGGAAATCTCCTCCCCCTCCAGATATCGCTCCATCAGCTCCTCATCCACCTCAACCAGCGACTCCACCAGCTTGAGCCTCTCCTCCTCCACCTGAGCGGAGATATCCTGGGGGATGGGGGCCTTCTTGGCCTTCCCGCTTGAGTCTTCGTAAAGGTAGGCCTCCTTCTTCAGGAGGTCCACCACCCCTCTGAAGTTGGCCTCCTCGCCGATGGGAAGCTGCAGGATGACGAGCTTTGCGCCTTCCAGGTTTTCCGAGGCATCCTTTAGGGCATCCCAGAACCGGGCGTGTTCGGTGTCCATCTTCGTGATGAAAAGGATGCAGGGGACCCCCCTTTCCTGGGCTTCCCGCCACATGTTCTCGGTCTGCACCTTCACCCCCGAATTGGCCCCGAGGACAAACACCGCCCCTTCGACCACCGCCATCGCACTTTTGGCCTCGTAGGTGAAATGGACATCCCCCGGGGTGTCCACAAGGGTCACCAGGTGTTTGTCCCACTGATAGCTGGCCACAGCCGTGCTTATGGAGATCTTGCGATTGATCTCCTCTGGCTCAAAGTCCAAGATGGAGGAGCCCTCATCCACGTTGCCCAACCTCTGCGTCACCCCTGCCCGGAAAAGGACGGCTTCCGCCAGGGAGGTCTTCCCCTCACTCGAGTGGCCGAAGAAACCCACCGTCCTTACCTTCTCCCTCTCAAACCGCTTCATTACCTCCCTCCTAAAGCTAAAAAGATCCTCTCAGGGGAGAGGATCTCGCTTTTGTGGAAATCTATTTTATCTTCCCCCCAAAGTCAACCCAGCCCTGAAGGAAGGCAAGGGGATCCTCGACCAGATAAACCTCCTTGAAACGCGAGGGGTCAAGGGGGGGAAGCCTTTCGCCCTCGGGAGGGACGAGGTCCTTGA
>QMLA01000078.1 GCA_003646585.1 Deltaproteobacteria bacterium
CAGCTCTCTTACTATCTCCTTCAGCTCGTTGAATTCCCTCTTGGTGACCGATTCCTCCCTCTGTCGCTCGAGTTCCTCAACGAGGTCAAGGAGCACCTCCCTCAGGTCCTTGGGTACCGATTCAAGTTTCCTGATGAGGGACACGCTTATAGGCACCTTTTCCTCCCGAACATTCCTTTTCAATTATAATCGAGACCGATAAAAAAATAAGGCCATCCCCACTCCCTCACCACCTGCCTCAGTTCTCCAACTCCTTGCTCGGGCAGTGTAGGTGAGGAGAGGTGATCTTTTTGAATATTCGACAATCCGTCAAAGGGGGACCTTTGCCCTGAGGATGGCCCCTGCGCTCCTTTCGAATCTTATCCCTGGAAAGAGCTTGTTGGCGATGTGGAGCATGGGCTTGTTGTCCTCAAGCAGCGTCATGCTCACCTCTCTGTAGCCCTTTTCCTTCGCGATCTCCAGGATCAGCCTCAGCATAAAGGTACCGAGGCCCTGGTTCCTGAAGTCCTCATGGACCAGCAGCGCAACCTCCACCGTACCAGGTTCAACCTCCCCATACTGGGCCATGGCGATGATCCTCTGCACCTCCTCCTCTATGACCGCCACCAGGGTCATCGTCCTCTCGTAATCTATATTCACCCAGCGCTGGGCCTCAGGATGGGGCCATACCCTGATCACCTGGAAGAAGCGGTTGTAGAGGGATTCGTCCGAGAAGGAGTAGATGAAGTTCCTGAAGGCAAATTCATCCGTCGGCCTTATGGGACGGATGAAGACCCTCCTGCCATCCCTGAGGTCGAAGGTGCGCTCGAGCTTCTCCAGGTACACGAGGTCCTTCTCCGGAGGGGGTATCTGATCGGCGAAGATATAGTGCTTCTCCTTGGCCGCCTCCAAAAGTTCCTTGCGGAACCTGGGATGGGCGAGGTTCACCATCTCAAGGACCCTCTGGGCCACATCCCTCCCCTTGAGGTAACCGATGCCGTACTCTGTCACGACAAAATGGACCCCCGCCCTGGTTATGACCACACCGGCCCCTTCGCTCAAATGGGGCACGATCCTCGAAACCTGCCCCCCTCTGGCGGTGGAGGGCAGGGCGATGATGGGCCGGCCGCCCCTAGACATGGCAGCCCCCCGGAGGAAATCCGCCTGTCCGCCGACACCGCTGTAAAAGAGGTAGCCCAGGGAGTCCGAGCAAACCTGGCCTGTTAAGTCCACCTCGAGGGCCGTATTTATGGAGACCATCCTGTCGTTTTTGGCGATCACGAAGCGGTTGTTGACGTAATCCGAGGGGTGAAGCTCTATTATGGGGTTGTTGTGGACGAACCGATAGAGCCTCCTTGTGCCCATGCAGAAACTGGCGATGATCTTTCCGCGATGAAGCGTCTTCCTCTGGTTGGTTATCACCCCCTGGGTGATCAGGTCGATGTAGGCATCGCTCAGCATCTCGGTATGGACCCCCAGATCCCTCTTCTGCCGCAGATAGGGCAGGACTGCCGCAGGGGTCCTTCCAATGCCGATCTCTATGGTGGAACCGTCCTCCACAAGCCTGGAGACGTTCCGTCCTATCCTCTGGATCACCTCATCCCCTTGAGGGATCTCCACCTCTATGAGGGGCTCATCATAGGGGACCAGATAATCGATCCTGTCCACGGGGATGAAGGTGTCCCCAAGGGTCCTCGGCATGAAGGCGTTGACCTGGGCTATGACGAGCTTGGCCCTTTCGGCGGCCCTCTTGGTCACATCCACCGAGATCCCCAGACTGCAGAAGCCGAACTCATCGGGCGGGGTCACCTGGATTAAGGCCACATCCAGCTCTATCTGCCTGTCAAAAAGGGCGGGAATCTCGGAGAGATAGGCGGGGATGTAGCGGACCTTGCCCCGAAAGGCCGCGCGGCGGATCCTGTCGCTTATGAAGAAGGTGTGGAAGTTGAAGCGGTGGGTGAAATAGGGGTCGTCCAGGAACTGGGCCAGGGTGAAGGGCAAAATCTGATAGAGGTCGACATCCAGGAGGGTCTTGGAGGAGAGCAGGGTCCGGATCAGGTGCTGGGGTTCCCCACAGCCTGTGCCCAAAAAGACCTTGTCCCCGCTTTTTATCTTCGATATGGCCCCCTTGGCACTTATCACCTTCTCACGATAACGCCTCTGCCAGCCATCCGGATGGAGCCTCTCCCACTGCATCCCGAGCCATGATAGAGTGGAAGCTCCTTCTAAGGCAAGCCCTCCAAGGGCTTTTTAAAGGGCAGAGGCTGTGGTAACATGATCAGGTGGCAAGGCTTTTCATCGTCTCCAACAGGCTTCCGGTAAACGTTGAAAAGAAGCAGGGAAGGTTTCTCTTCAAGCCGAGCGTAGGAGGTCTGGCCACAGGGCTTGGGTCCTTTTACAAGAGCTATGACGCCCTTTGGCTTGGGTGGCCGGGGGTATCGCTGGATCACACCTCCGAGGAACAGAGGGAGGAGATCCAGAGGAGGCTCTTCTCTGAGGCCAGCTGCAAACCCCTGTGGCTTTCCCAGAAACAGGTGGAGGGTTTTTATCACGGTTTCTGCAACAATGCCCTCTGGCCCCTTTTCCATTACTTCTGGCAATACGCCCAGTTCCGAGAGGAGGAGTTTGATGCCTACAGGGAGGTCAACCGCGCCTTCTGCGAGGCGGTGATCGAGGAGGCCCGCGACGAGGACATCATCTGGGTCCACGATTACCACCTGCTGCTTCTGCCAAGCCTTCTGCGCCAGCACCTCCCCAAGGCCACCATAGGTTTCTTCCTCCACATCCCCTTTCCCTCCTTTGAGGTATTCAGGCTCCTTCCCTGGAGGAGGGAGATCCTGGAGGGGCTGCTTGGGGCAGATCTCATAGGCTTTCACACCTATGACTATGTCCACCATTTCCTCAGCTCGGTCAGGAGAATCCTCGGTTACGAGCACTCCCTGGGGGAAATCCAGGCGGCAGACCGCGTTGTGAAGGTGGACGTATTCCCCATGGGGATAGATTTCGAGCGCTTCCATAAGGCCCACGAGGACCCAAAGGTCGTAAGGGCGGTCGGACAGCTCAAGAAAAGGATCGGTTCGAGGCGAGTGATCCTCTCCATCGACCGCCTGGACTACACCAAGGGGATCCTTCAGAGGCTCAGGGTGTTCAAAAGATTGCTCGAGCAGTGGCCCGAGTACAGGGAAAGGGTAACCCTCATTTTGGTGGTCACCCCTTCGAGGACCGGGGTGGAGCGGTATCAGGAGCTGAAGAGGCAAATCGACGAGATGGTCGGAAGGATCAACGGGGAACATGGCACTGTGGGATGGAATCCGGTGTGGTACCTCTACCGCACCCTGCGCTATCCGACCCTCAATGCCCTCTATTGCCTTGCGGACATCGCCATGGTGACTCCCTTCAGGGATGGCATGAACCTCATAGCCAAGGAGTATGTCGCGAGCAGGGGCGATCAGAAGGGGGTGCTGATTCTGAGCGAGATGGCAGGGGCTGCGACCGAGTTGAGCGAGGCCCTCATCGTTAACCCCTTCAGCGAGGAGGAACTCCTCGAAGCCCTCCGCCTGGCGATGGAGATGCCCCCTGAGGAACAGCAGGAACGGACCAGGGCCATGCAGGAAAGGCTTAAGCGCTACACCATCAGGCACTGGGCTAAGGATTTCATGGAGGGGCTGAACAAGGTGAAGACCCTGCAGCGCGAACGGGAGGCTAAGGTCCTCACGCCCCAGCTCAAGGGGATGATCCTCGAGGACTACCGCAAGGCCAAAACGCGCCTGCTGTTCCTGGATTACGATGGGACCCTCGTCCCCTTCTCCAGGCTCCCCGAAAGGGCCCTTCCTCCTCCCGATCTGCTGGAGCTCCTTCATAGGCTGGGCGAGGAGGAGGGAAACGAAGTGGTGCTTGTCAGCGGTCGCGACAGATACACCCTTGAGCGCTGGTTCGGATCCCTGCCCATAAAGATGGTGGCAGAGCACGGCATATGGATACGGGAGGGAAGGGAATGGGAGCTGATTCAGCCCATGGAAGGGGAATGGAAGGAAAGGATCCGGGCCGTCCTCGAGTTTTTCGCCGACAGGACACCTGGGAGCTTTGTGGAGGAGAAGGACTTCTCCCTTGTGTGGCATTACCGCCGGGCCGATCCGGAACTGGGCCAGCTGCGGGCAAGGGAACTGAAGGATGAGCTGCTCTCCCTTACGGCCAACACCGATGTGACTGTCCTTGAGGGGAACAAGGTCATAGAGGTCAAGGAGGCGGCCATCAACAAGGGAAGGGCCGCCTTAAGGTGGCTCAACCGGAGCTGGGACTTCATCCTTGCAGCCGGTGACGATCAGACCGACGAGGACCTGTTTTCCGCCCTGCCCGAATGGGCCTACACCATAAAGGTGGGCTTCTCCCCTTCGAGGGCCCGCTTCAACGTCCCCTCACCCTTTCACGTGCGAAACCTCCTGGGGGATATGGTGGGCTGAGATGGAACCCAAGAGCATGCCCTTCGAGGTCAAGGATTGCGCCCTGATCGCCATAGCCACGGGCACCCGCGCCCAGAACCTCAAGGAGTTGAGGGAGAAGCTCGAGACAATCCATCCCGACTGCATTTACTACCACTTCTGGGGCGGGATGCTCCACAGCCGCTTTGAGGAGCCCGAATTCGGAAACGACTTTGCTGCCTGGGTCCGGCACGCCCTGCACGAACACATCCTCGCCGAAAGGCTGGCCGTCATAGACCCCACCGACTTCACCGACCTGGAGGAGCTGCGCGAGGAACTGATAGAGGTCATAGACGAGAGGCTCCACGAGCTCGAGCAGGTCCCCTCCGCCAGACCCGGCGAGGAATTCCATTTCATAAGGTCACAGATCGTGGTCTTCGATACCTCCAGAAGGATAAAGGCCCCAGAGGATCTGCCAAGACTCCTTCCCAACCTTTCCCTCGGAAGCATCTTCTATCACTTCATAGACGCGAGGAGGCGTTCCCCTGAGGGCCTTGACGATTTCAGGAACTGGCTCATGGGCTTCGGAGACCGATACCTTGACCTGTGCCAGAGGATAGCGGCAATAGACCCCTACTTCACCACCCTCTCGGAGATAAGGCAAAGGTTAACCTCCACCTTCGTCCATTACTTCGGAAGGGTGATATGAACCGGCTTGACCTCTATGGGGAGATCGTCGGGAAGGATGTCCTCGATCAGCTGCGCCAGCTGGCCTCGCTGCTGGAAGGCCTGAAGGTAGTCCATGTGAACTCCACCCGCACCGGAGGGGGGGTGGCCGAGATCCTGGAGAGGCTCGTCCCCCTGATGCAGGAGGTGGGAATAGAGACCTCCTGGCTGGTCATCCAGGGCGATGAGGACTTCTTCCTCTGCACCAAGGCCTTCCACAATGCGCTGCAGGGCATGCCCGTTGGCATCACCGATACGGCCTTAAGGCACTATGAGGAAGTGAATGCCGAGAACGCCCTGGGGTTGAGGGAGGAACTTGAAAGGGCAGATGTGGTCATCGTGCACGATCCCCAGCCGGCGGCCTTGATCGAGCACTTCCCCAATCGCAAGGGAAAATGGGTGTGGAGGTGCCATATCGACCTGAGCCGCCCATGGCGGCCCGTCTGGAAGTACCTGAGGCAGTTCATATTCAGGTATGACG
>QMLA01000079.1 GCA_003646585.1 Deltaproteobacteria bacterium
ATATGGGATAGTGAGGGACAGGGCCACAGGGAGGATCAAAAAGATCCCGTACCTGGTTAAGGCCAAAACCCTCCTCACCGGCGATGCCATAAAGGATGCGCGGGTGGCCTTTGACAGGTTCAACCGTCCCTATATCTCTCTGACCTTCACCCCTTGGGGGGCCAAGGAGTTTGAGCGGATTACTGCCGAAAATGTCCACAAGAGGCTTGCAATAATCCTCGATGGTACGGTTTATTCGGCACCGGTCATCAGGGAGAGGATAAGCGGTGGAAGGGCGGTCATAGAAGGGGATTTTACCCTGGAGGAAGCCCATGACCTGGCGATAGTCCTCAGGGCAGGGGCACTGCCTGCACCGGTGAAGATCCTCGAGGAAAGGACCGTGGGACCGTCCCTGGGGAAGGACCTGGTGGAGCGGGGCATTAAGGCGATCGTGATAGGTGGAATCCTGGTTGTGCTCTTCATGGTCCTTTATTACCGCTGGGCTGGCCTTGTAGCCGATTTCGCCCTCGTGCTGAACCTGCTGATAGTGCTTGCGATCATGGTGCTTTTGAGGGCCACCCTGACCCTCCCCGGGATAGCGGGTCTGGTGCTTACGGTTGGTATGGCCGTTGACGCCAATATCCTCATCTTTGAGCGCATAAAGGAAGAACTGCGCCTCGGCAAACCCCCACTGGCGGCAGTGGAGGCGGGCTATTCGAGGGCCTTGCTTACCATCCTCGATGCCCAGATAACGACCCTCATTGCCGCTGTTGTGCTCTTCCAATTCGGAACCGGACCCATAAAGGGATTTGCCGTAACCCTGAGCATAGGAATCCTTTCGAGCCTCTTTACAGCCATTGTGGTCACAAGGACGGTTTTTGATTGGGTCCTTTCATCCTTTAGATTGAAGGAGCTCAAAATCTGATGGAGATCGTTCGCCCGGGGACGAACATAGACTTTGTCGGCAAAAGGAAATACGCCCTCTTTGCCTCCCTTTTGCTCGTCGTCCTTAGCCTCGCCCTCCTGCTCATCCAGGGGCCTCACTACGGGATCGACTTCTCCGGAGGGACCCTCATCCAGGTGAGGTTTGAGGAAAAGGTGGAGGCGGATCGCTTAAGAGGGGTTCTCGGGAAGGTGGGACTCGGAGATGCAATCCTTCAGCCCTTTGGAGGAGCAGGAGAGTACCTGATAAAGACCAAACTCACATCGGGAAAACTCCGCGGATTAAGGGCGAGGATCGAGGAGGCCTTCAGGGAGGAGCTCGGTTCGGGTTTTGAAATTCGCAGGGTGGAGATGGTCGGTCCCAAGGTCGGAAGGGATCTCAGGAGCAAGGGCATCAAAGCGGTGATCTTCGCCCTCATCGGGATCCTCATCTATATAAGCTGGCGCTTCGAGGTGAGATTTGCCTTGGGAGCTGTGGCCGCCCTGGTCCATGACGTCATCATCACCCTTGGGGCGTTTACAGCAAGCGGCAGGGAATTGAACCTTCCAGTTGTGGCAGCCCTTTTGACCATCGTGGGCTATTCCCTGAACGATACCATTGTCGTTTACGACCGGATAAGGGAGAACATGAAAAAATTGGGCACTGCCCTTGATGCAATAATAAACCGCAGTATAAACGAAACCCTCAACAGGACCATCCTCACATCCCTTACTACCCTCATCACCGTTGTTGTCCTTTTCTTTTTGGGCGGTGGGATTATCAAGGACTTTGCCTTCGCCCTCATCGTGGGCATAGTGGTTGGAACTTATTCTTCGATTTACATAGCCAGTCCCATAGTTCTCTTCCTGGAACGTGCTCAGAGAAAGTGATCTCATCCTGATCAAGGGCCCGAGGGTTGTTGACCCCCTTTTGGGGATTGACCGAGAACTGGACGTGCTCCTGGATGGAGCGAGGATTAGGGAAATCGGGAAGGGGTTATGGAGGGCAGGGGCTCGGGTGGTGGAGGCACGGGGGAAGATGCTCTTTCCCGGCCTTGTGGATCTACATGCCCACCTGAGGGACCTTGGGGAATCCCATAAGGAGACGATCTTTACGGGGAGCAGGGCGGCGGCCCTGGGGGGATTCACCACCGTCGTGAACATGCCGAACACCCTTCCTCCCCTTGATTCCCCCGAGGTGCTCCTCAAGTGGAAGGAGAAGGTCAGGAAGGATGCCGCTGTCAGGGTCTTCACTATGGTCTGCATCAGCAAGGGCAGAAGGGGTGAGCAGCTTTCACCCCTTGAAGAGATGTCCCGGGATCCACTGGTCGTTGGGGCAACCGATGACGGTAACCCCGTGAGATCCGAGGGCCTCATGAGGCGAGCCCTCGAGATTTCCCAAAGGACGGGTATATTAATTGCCGATCATCCCGAGGATGGCCCGGGCCAGAAACCCCTTGGATCAAGGGACTTCTGGAGCGAGCCCCTTTATGTGGAAAGGGACTTGATGCTCCTGCGAGAGACAGGAGGGAGATTACATCTGCAGCACATCTCAATGGAGGAAAGCCTGAAGCTCATACGTCAGGCCAAGGAGAAGGGATTGGGGGTCACCTGTGAAACCACCCCTCACCATCTGATCCTCTTTGACGGCCAAGGGCTCGGTCCCAACGCAAAGGTCAATCCACCTTTGAGGAACAGAAGGGATGTGGAGGCCCTCCGCGAGGCCTTAAAGGAGGGAATAATCGATGCCATCGCCACAGATCACGCCCCCCATAGTCCCGAGGAGAAGGCGCGGGGATGGGAGGAGGCTCCCTTTGGTATCTCGGGCATAGAGGTTGCCCTTCCGTTGGTATATGCCGAACTGGTTACCCGTGATCTCCTTCGACTCGAGGAGATGGTGAAGTTGATGTCACAGAGTCCCGCAAGGATCATGGGTATCGATCCCCCAAGAATCCAGGAGGGGGCACGGGCGGACTTCGTGATCTTTGATCCCGAAATCCAATGGGTGCTCAAACCCCAGTCCCTTTTCTCAAAGGGGAAAAACACCCCCTTTTCGGGAAAGTGCCTCACGGGAAAGGTCTGGGCCACCTTCGTCGAAGGCAGGGCCATAGTCCTTGAAGGCTATCTGACCTCCTAATTTCCCTTTACCTCCTGGCGCAATGAGGAAAAAGAGAGGTGGTAATGCCAGAGGAAAAGGATTCCCAGAAGGGTCGTTGGTAGAAAGAAAAGGGCGTGAAAGACAAGGGCAACCGCTGCCGCCTTCTCCATGGGGACGCCGTAAAGGATCAGCGAATAGGAAAGGGCAGCATGGTATGTGCCGATATATCCCGGTGTGAAGGGCAGGGTGGTCGCAATGCACACCGCCACCATGGCGAGAAAAGATGCTATGAAGGGGACCCTGAGGGAGAAGGCCATCGATGTAACGTGAATTCCCAGGGCATAGGTGATCCATATGAGATAAGAGAGACCGACCGATGGCAGGAGGCAATCCCACCTGTCAAACCATCTGAGCCCTTCCCTGAAGGAATAAAGGTGTCCTTTGGCCTCATCGCTCCAGCCCGAGGGTTTGAAGATGCGCATGAATGTATCGGGGCTGTACCTTATAAGCAAAAAGACCACGAGCGTAATGATGAAAAGGGCAAGGCTGAAATAACCACCAAAGGCCAGGGTCCTGTAAAATCCCTGGGAGGTGTTGAGGTTTTTCAAGACAAACGAGAGGATGGCGAAGGTGCTCAATATGGTGAAACCGTCGAGGAACTTCTCAGCAATGAGGGTGGCAAAGGATGAGGCCTTGGGGAAGCTCTCAAGCTTCCCCAGTAGATAGCCCCTCGCTACATCGCCCATCCTCGCGGGCAGGAAATTGTTGGCCATAAAACCTATGAAAAGCGTCCCCAAGAGGGATGAGAAGCGCATCTTCTTCACGGGACGAAGCAGCATCTCCCATCTCAATGCCCTTATTACCATGTGAAAGAGCAAAAGGGAGAGGGAAAAAAGCAAAAGGGGGTAATTGGCCCTCTTTAAGGTTTCCAGCAGTTCGCGATAGTCCAGACGTCCAAAGACCAGGTAGAGCAAAAAGATGGAAAGGGGTATGCCGAGGAAGAGTTGCCAGTTCCGCTTCACCTGCTGCCTCTCCTGAGGATTTCTGAGGCCTTATCGATATCGGCCCTGATCTGCTGAAGAAGGGCTACCGGCCCCTCAAAGGGGCGTTCGTCACGGATCTTCTCTACCACTTCGACAAGGAGATCCCTTCCATAGAGATCTCCGGAGAATCCGATCAGATGGACCTCAACGCTCAGCTTCCCTGGACCGAAGGTCGGGCGCCTCCCTATGTTCAAGACCCCCGGGTAAGGGCTGTCCCCCACCCGGACCCAGACCGCAAAGACGCCCTGCGGGAGGATCTGATCGGGATCCACCTGAAGGTTTGCCGTGGGCACTCCGAGTTCCTTCCCCCTTCGGTTCCCGCGTATGACCCTACCAGAGAAGAAGAACCTCCGTCCCATAAGCCTCGATGCCCCTTGAAGGTCCCCCTGGAGGATCAGTTCCCTTATTCGCGAACTGCTCACGGGCTTACTGTCAACCCGAAAGGGATCAAGGACCTCGACCTCAAAACCGAAGGCATTGCCGAGATCCCTTAAGGTCTCAGCAGTTCCCGATCTGCCTTTCCCGAAGGTGAAATTGTAACCGACGACTACCTTCAAAGGCCTTATCCCTCTGTAGAGGATCTCCTCCACAAAGGCCTCCGGCGGTTTTTCGGAGAGCTGCCGGGTGAAAGGATGGCCTATGACCACATCAACGCCCATATCCTCGAAAAGTCCGAGCTTTTTCTCGTGGGGGGTAATGAGCATGAGCCTCTTTTGGGGAAAGAGGACCTTCATGGGATGGGGGTTGAAGGTCAGAACGACGGCTTCTCCCTTGACCCTCCTGGCTTCCTCTATGGCCCTCCTTATGAGGGCCTGATGGCCCAGATGCACCCCATCGAAGCTCCCGATGGTTACAACAGGATGCTTGAAATCATCAGGCGAAAACTTGTCTTCAAGGACCCTCATTGACGGATTTCCTTGACAAGGGACAGATGTTAAGTATAGGTTATATGTGACCTTGAGAGCAATGGGGCCGAAGTGGCGGAATTTGGGAGACGCACTGGACTCAGGATCCAGGGGGCGTTAAGCCCGTGGGGGTTCGAGTCCCCCCTTCGGCACCAGTCCTCCTAAAAGAAAGGGGCTGTCTTAGACGGCTTTTTTCAGCTTAGCTCCACTTTCCTAAATCGATCTCGTTTTCCGTCTTTGCCACTATGGCGGTTCCGGCCAGGTCGCCTGTCACGTTGAGGCAGGTCCTGCCCATGTCCAAGATCGCGTCGATGCCCAGGATCATGGCATAGGCCATGGCCACGGGGGTTCCGGCCTCCACGTTCAGGCCGACGGAGTTGAGCACCATGAGGAGCATGATTGCCCCCGCCCCGGGAACGCCGGCTGTCCCGATGGAAGCCAGCACCGCCGTGATGATCACCGTCATCTGCTGCGCGAAGTTCAAGGGCATGCCTATGGCGAAGGCGACAAACAGTGCACCACCGCCCCGCTAGCTGGCCGATCCGAGCATATTGAAGAGGGTAAAGAGGGGCAAGGAGAAGGAATAGATGCTCCTAGAACCGCCCACGTTTTCGTCGGCATTCTTCATGGTCACGGGCAATGTTCCGCTGCTGCTC
>QMLA01000080.1 GCA_003646585.1 Deltaproteobacteria bacterium
AGAACCCTACAGGGATCCAGGGCTTAGGGCCCTTGGGGCAAGGGGGGCGTGAACGCGTGTATAGAGTAGCCCTTTGAGGACTGTGACCTATGATTGTGGGACGTCCCCCGAATAGCTTCATGTCCCAGAGAGGGCGAAGAGATGTATCCGCCCAAGCGGCTCAGAAGAAAAAGGGGTTATAAAAGAAAACAAAGGAATGAGATGACTTGACAGGGCACGCACTTTCAGAGATGTCTTTACCCCTTACTTTGGTTCTCGTTGCTTCCCCCGGAATCGGGGATATAATTTTAAATGTGGTAAGGAGGCGGGAGAACCTGGAGCGGGTGAGGAAGTTCTTCCACTGGGCGGCCCGTCGAAGTTTTTGGGATCTGGATATCAGGGAGAGTCGGGTGACGGATTATATAGCCGATGTGCTGACCAATTTCGTCCGCACCGAAAATCTTTATCCCTTCCGGAACCAGAGAGGAGAGAGACTTGAGACCATCGCCGAAATGCTCCTTGAGGCCAACCTGATAACCTTAAGTGGCGGGACCCTCCAGAGGGAAAGGGAGATAAGGAAGCACATCGGCGATTATGTGCTCTTCATGGCGGGGATATTCCCCGAGTACATAAAGAGGCGTTCCCTTTTCGATTATTACCTGGAGGAAGGGGCAAAGGCTTACTGGTCGGTGAGCGAACTGGACAGGGCATTGCTCAGGCCAGGAGCAATGCTCTTTCAGGAACTTGCCAGCCGTTTCGAACTCTACGTTGGGGCTTTGAATTACATGCGCAAGGCCTTCTTCAGGGATACCCTGGGAGACCCTTACAGTTTCGGGTCTTCCGTGAGGAAACTAATCCTCTGAAGGAGGTGAGCGCTATGCCCACCTATGAGTTCCACTGTCCGAAGTGCAACGAAAGCTTCACCCTCACCCTCAGACTCCAGGAATATGAGGAGAAAAAGTACAGCTGTCCCAAGTGTGGAGGGAAGGACCTTAAGCAGCTCATAACCCCTTTCCTGACCAAGACCTCTAAGAAGAGCTGAATTCTGCCACCACCTCTTCGAGGACCTTGAGGGCGAGATCCATTGAGGAGGGATCGAGGCTTCCCTGGGCGAGGGTTTCCTTTCCCCCTCCCTTTCCCCCCACTGTCTGAAGGACCTTCAGTAGGATCCGATTTGCCGGCCTTGAAGGGGCAAGGTCCTTGGTGACCATGATGACCAGGATCCCCTTCCCGTCCCTTTCGGTTCCAAGGGCCACGATCCCTGAACCCAGGCGGGCCTTTATCTGATCGCCCATCTCCCTCAAGGCGCTGGGATCAAGGCCCTCCAGCTTCATCTTCGCCACCTTGATCCCCTTGATCTCCCTGATCTCCAGGTCCCCCGTGGTACCGCGAGCAAGCCTCCTGCTGAGTTCCCTCACCTTCTCCTCCAGTTGCCTGCGGTCCTCAAGGACCTGTCGGATCCTCCTCTTCACGTTCTCCCTGGTTGCCTGAAGGGAGACCCTCTGACGCTCGATCCCCAAAAGGTCCGCTATCTCGGAGAAGTCGGCCTCAAGGGACTCGACATACCTTATGGCCTCCTCCCCCGTCACCGCCTCTATCCTCCTCACCCCTGAGGCGACGGCGCTCTCCGAAAGGATCTTGAAGGCCCCTATCTGGCCTGTCCGCTCGACATGGGTGCCCCCGCAGAGCTCCTTGCTCACCTCACCCACCTCTACGAGCCTCACCCTCTCACCGTATTTTTCTCCGAAAAGGGCCAGGGCACCCCTCCGGAGGGCCTCCTCGAGGTCCAGGATCTCCACTGTCACGGGGTGGTCCTCCATTATCCTCAGGTTGACCCTCCTTTCGATCTCCTTGAGCGTTTCCTCGGAGAGGGCCTCAAAGTGGGTGAAATCGAACCTCAACCTCTTGGGCTCCACGAGGGATCCGGCCTGCCTCACATGTCCCCCGAGGACCTCCCTGAGGGTGGCATGAAGGAGGTGGGTGGCAGTGTGATTCCTGGCGGTTGCCATCCTCAAGGAGGCATCCACCTTGAGCCTCACCCTCTGCCCCTTCCTGATTCTCCCCTGCCTCATCCTCCCCAGGTGCAGTATGGACTCCCCCACCCGCTCGGTTCCTCTCACCTCCATCAGAGACCCTTCGCCCTCGATCAGGCCCCGATCGCCCACCTGGCCGCCCCCTTCGGGGTAAAAGGGTGTAATGTCCGTTATGATCCCTATCTCCTCCCCCTCTTTGGCCTCCTCAACGGATTCCGATCCTTTAAAGATGGCCAGGACGCACCCCTCAGCCTCAAGGACCTCATAGCCCACGAAGGTGCTCCGCAGCCCCTCGGGCCCCGAAAGGACCCTCTCGGGGATCTCACCCCGCCAGGAGGCCTTGCCCCGTTCCCGCTGTCTCTGCATCGATTGTTCGAAGGCCTCCATATCCACCGTAAAACCCTCCTCCCTTGCCACCTCCTCGGTGAGGTCCAAGGGGAAGCCGTAAGTGTCGTAGAGCTTGAAGGCGAGTTCGCCGGGGATTACCCTTTGGCCCCGCTCCTTGAGCTCCTCCATCTCCTGCTGCAGGAGCTGGAGACCTCGCTCCAGGGTCTCGGTGAATCTTCCCTCCTCCCTACGGCATATCTCATCTATCAACCCTTTGGACTCCTCAAGCTCCGGGTAAATCGGGGACATCTTCTCCCTGACCCTCTCTATCACGCGGGTCAGGAAGGGTGCCCTGAGGTCTAGGAGATATCCGTGCCGCAGGGCCCGCCTGATGATGCGCCTGAGCACGTAGCCCCGTCCCTCGTTGGAGGGAAGTACCCCATCGGCCACAAGGAAGGCCACAGCCCTGGCGTGATCGGCGATGACCCTGATGGAGACGTCCTTTCTGGGATCGGATCCGTAACTCACCCCCGTCAGTTCCTCGATCCTCCCTATGATCCCCGAAAACAGGTCGGTATCGAAATTGCTCCTGACCCCCTGAAGCACCGCCGTGATCCTCTCAAGGCCCATCCCGGTGTCGATGCAGGGCCTTGGAAGGGGCCTAAGCTCCCCTCCCTGGTCCCGTTCAAATTGCATGAACACGAGGTTCCAGAGCTCCAGGTAGCGATCGCAGTCACAGGATGGGCCGCAGTCGGGCCTCCCGCAGCCCATTTCCTCCCCCTGATCTATGATGATCTCCGAGCAGGGACCGCAGGGTCCCGTGTCGCCCATCGCCCAGAAGTTATCCTCATCCCCGAGGGGGACGATCCGCTCCTCGGGAATCCCGGCTATCTCCCTCCACAGCTCCCCTGCCTCCTGGTCCTGGTAATGGATGGAGACCCAGAGCCGTTCCTCCGGGAGCCCGAAGACCCCTGTTAGGAGCTCCCAGGCCATCTGGATGGCTTCCCTCTTGAAGTAATCACCGAAGGAGAAGTTGCCGAGCATCTCGAAGAAGGTGTGATGCCTCAAGGTCCTTCCCACATTCTCCAGGTCGTTGTGCTTTCCGCCGGCCCTTAAGCACTTCTGGCAGGAGGTGGCGCGGTTGTAAGGCCTCTTCTCCTGCTGGAGGAACACCCTCTTGAACTGGACCATTCCCGCGTTGGTGAAAAGCAGCGTGGGGTCGTCCCTGGGGATGAGGCTCGAACTCTCCACAACCTCATGGCCCCTTGAGGCGAAAAACTCGAGGAAGGTCCTTCTGATCTTCTCACTGCTCCAGTCCCTCATTTCCCTCCTCGGCCCTCCCCGACTGCGTGCTCTCGAACTCCTGCCAGCCCATATCGCTCACCGAAAGGATTCCCTTCACCCTCAGGGTGAACTCATCGGGGTTGGAGCAGTGCCTTAAGGCCTCCTCGAAGGTGATGAGGCCCTTCCGGTAAAGGAACATGAGGGACTGATCGAAGGTCTGGGAACCATAGGCCACATATCCCTCTGCTATGGCCTTGGGGATTTCGAAGATCCGGTCCTTGTCCAGGATGCAATCCCTTATGCGAGGGGTGTTGATCAGGATCTCGACAGCCGGAACCCTGCCCTTGCCATCTGCCCTCGGCAGGAGCCTCTGGGAGATGACCCCTTTTAGCACATTCGCCAGCTGAACCCTCACCTGTCGCTGGTGATGGGGGGGATAGACCGAAACGATACGGTTTATGGTCTCTGCGGCATTGGTGGTATGGAGGGTGGAAAGGACCAGGTGGCCGGTCTCTGCGGCCATAAGGGCTGTGTTTATGGTCTCAAAGTCCCTCATCTCCCCGAGCATTATCACATCGGGATCCTGCCGGAGGGCCATCTTCAGGGCATCGTAGAAGGAACCCGTGTCGGTGCCTACTTCCCGCTGATTGATGATGCTGAGCCTGTCCTTGTGCAGATACTCTATAGGGTCTTCGATGGTGATTATGTGGCAGCGCCGATGGTGGTTGATGTAATCGATCATGGCCGCAAGGGTTGTTGACTTCCCCGAGCCAGCCGGTCCCGTAACCAGTATGAGGCCCCTCAACTCACTGGACAGGCGCTCCAGGGGCCTCACGGGGAGGTTCAGCTCCTCAAATCCCCTGATCTCAAAGGGAATGACCCTCAAGGCAATGGCTATGGTCCCCCGCTGCTGGAATATGTTCACCCTGAAGCGGCCTATCCCGGAGGCGCTGTAGGCCATATCGATTTCGTGGTGTTCCATGAAATGGTCCCTCTGCCTCTCGCTCATCATCTGGTAGGCGATCTTGGCCACATCGGAAGGGTTGAGGGGAGGATAATCCTCCACCGGGATGAGTTCCCCGTCCTTCCTGAAGAAGGGAGGATGACCTGCCTTGAGGTGGACATCGGAGGCCCCCTCGTTTACCGCCCTCAAAAGCAATTCATTGAGGTTTATCGCCATCTTTGTCCCTCAAGCCGAAATGTTCCCGGATCCTGTGCTCTATCTCTGCCATGATCTCGGGATTGTCCCTCAGGAAGGCCTTGGCATTCTCCTTGCCCTGCCCGAGCCTCTTGTCACCGTACGAATACCACGTCCCCGCCTTCTCGATGAGACCGAGGGTCATGCCCAAGTCCAGAATCTCCCCTTCCCTGGAAATCCCCCTACCGTACATGATGTCGAACTCCGCCTCCTTGAAAGGAGGGGCGACCTTGTTCTTGACGACTCTCACCTTCGTCCTGTGTCCCACGGTGGTGTCCCCTTCCTTTATCGGGGCGATGCGCCTTATGTCGATCCGAACCGATGCGTAGAACTTCAGGGCATTCCCCCCGGGGGTGGTCTCGGGGTTACCGAAGGCCACCCCAATCTTGTGCCTTATCTGGTTTATAAAGATCACAATGGCCCGGGACTTGCTTATGGTACCGGTTAGCTTGCGGAGGGCCTGCGACATCAGCCGTGCCTGAAGCCCGATGAACTGGTCGCCCATCTCCCCCTCGATCTCGGCCCTGGGCACAAGGGCTGCCACCGAGTCAATGACTATCACGTCCACTGCCCCGCTCCTGACCAGGATATCAGCGATCTCCAGGGCCTGCTCCCCGGTGTCGGGCTGAGACAGCAGCAGCTCCTCTACCTTCACCCCCAGGGAGCGAGCGTAATTCACATCGAGGGCGTGTTCGGCATCGATATAGGCGGCAACGCCCCCTTCCTTCTGGGCCTCAGCCACCACGTGGAGGGCCAAGGTGG
>QMLA01000081.1 GCA_003646585.1 Deltaproteobacteria bacterium
CTGTGGACATGGGTGATCTGCCCGCCCTCGGGGAGATCTTGCAAGGGCTTGAAAGGCTCATTGAAGGCCTGTCCGGGAGGGAGGATGCCCAGGAACTCGCCTCCCTGGCCAAGAGGGCCCTTGAACGGGCAATCCTCGAGGAGGTCGATGCAGCAAAGGCCTCCAAATTCGTAAGCGATGTCTTGAGGTCCCTTCAGGGGCTGTTCTTCGGGGAGGAATTGCGCCCCGAATTGCGGCAACAGGCCGTAGATCTCGGCCTCCTGGAGGAAGAGAAAAGGGAGGAAGAAGAGGACTGGATCGGAAGTTTCGTCGATCGCCTCGATCATGTCCAGAAGCTGCTCCTGCAACTGGCCTCTCCTCCTTATGATCCGGATCTACTGAATGAGGTGATCTTGGCCTTCCGGGAGATGGTCCAAATCCTGGATGATAGGGTCCCTGAAGCCAAAGAGCTCTGCCAAGGGGTATCGGAACTCCTCGAGGAACGGCTGGGAGGAGAGGTATTAAAGCCGTCCACCGTGGATCTTGTGGCCGAGGCAGTAGATATCCTCAGAGGGCTGAGCAGGGAACTGCAGGAGCTGAAGGAAGGGAAAAGGGAGAAGCTTTCCTCACTCCCCGTTGGGGATTTCCTCGGGAGGCTTCAGCGGGAGAGGGAATCCCGGAGGAAGCTCCTTGGCGAAGTGCTGCTGGAGCAGGAGGTCTTAAGCGAAGAGGACCTGAAGGAGGCCTTTGAGGAACAAAAACAGAAGCCCCAGAAAAGGCTCGGTGAGATCCTCCTGGAGAGGGGAAAGGTCTCAACCAAAGATATCCTCAGGGCCCTGCGGGAACAGAGGGAAGGTGCGGGAACCGTGGCCGTGGAGTTTCGCAAGCTCTCAAGGCTTACGGATCTGGTGGGGGAACTGGCTGTACTTCAGGCTGTGATCCGATCAAACCCCACCTTTCTTTCCATCGTGGACCTCAAATTCCTTCAGGATTTCGAACAACTGGGACGCATAACTTCGGAGCTTCAAAAGACCGTTATGTCCCTGAGGATGGAACCACTGAGGTTGACCTTCGGGAAGGTCTTCACCTTCGCCCGAGAACTCGTAAGCTCTCTGGGGAAGGAGGTGGAGTTCGAGGTCGATGATCGATCAACGGAGATAGAGGCCGAGATGGCCGAACCTGTCTACGAGATCCTTACCCGGGTCCTGAGGGCGATAATTGAAGAGAGCATAGAACCCCCCGAAGAGAGACAGAGGGCCAATAAGCCTTCCAGGGCCACCGTAAAGCTGTTCGGCGAAAGGAAGACCAGCCACGTGCTGATCACTCTGCAGGAGGACGGGAGGGGGCTTGATCCGAGGACACCCCTCATCAAGGAGGCCCAGAGGATCGTGGAGACCATACAGGGGATGATGGAGATCAATGAAGCGGAAGGGGGCACCACCTTCGCCCTCAGGGTCCCCATAGGCCTTGTGGTGGTCGATGGGCTTCTGTCGAGGGTGGGTGAGCAGTGGTATATTATCCCGGCCCAATCGGTGAAGGAGATCTTTTTGCCCAAGGATGAGCAAGTGGTGACCATCAAAGGGAAAGGGGAGGCCTTGAAGGTCAGAAAGGAATTGATCCCCCTTGTGGATCTGCGCAAGTTTCTGGGGGATTCGGACGGCAAAAAGATCTCCGAACTCACCGCGGTGGTGGTGGAATATGGGGGTAGGAGGTTTGCCCTTCTGGTCGAGGAGATCGTCGGGAAACAGGAGGTAGTGGTCAAGGCCCTCGGCAAGGCCTTGAGGGAGACAAGGGGAATCGTTGGGGGGACCATAATGGGGGATGGCAGTGTTGGGCTGATCCTTGAACCGGAAGAATTCCTCAAGATGCGGGAGGAAGGATGACCTTAGTGAGGCAGATTCCCCGCATAACGGACCGGGAGTTAAAACTCATAAGCGATCTCGTTTACAGACATGCCGGCATCCGACTGGGTCCCGAAAAGCGCCATTTGGTAGAACTCAGGCTGGGAAAGATCCTGAGGGCAGAAGGGATAGGTTCCTATGAGGAATACTACCGAAAGGTATTGCTTGACAAAAGCGGCAAGGAACTGAAGAGGCTCCTTAACGCCATCACCACCAATTTCACCCAGTTTTTCCGCGAGCCTCAGCACTTCGATTTCCTCAAACAGCATGTGATCCCGGGGTTGAAATCCAAAGGGAGGCGGGACATCCACATATGGTCTGCGGCCTGTGCCACCGGAGAGGAACCTTATAGCATTGCCATCACACTGCTTGAGGTCCCCCAGATAGCCGATTGGAGCAAGGAAATCATAGCTTCGGATATATCCACCCATGCCCTTTCGGTGGCAAAGGAAGGCCTCTATCCTGAAGAGGCCCTGAAGGGGGTAAAGTCCTTCCTGGTGAAGAAGTACTTCGCAAAGGAGCCCGAGGGTCTCAGGGTAAAGGATCAGGTGAAGGGGATCGTCAAATTTTTGGTTTTCAACCTCTTGTCAGTTCCCCCGTGGAGGGAATATTTTGATGTGATCTTCTGTCGCAATGCGATGATCTATTTCGATAAGGAAACCCGCCAGAAGGTGGTGGATAACCTCATAGGAGCCCTCAAACCCGGTGGGTTCCTGATCATAGGCCTTGTAGAGAGCCTCTTTAGGGCGAACAAGGACTTGCGGCTTGTGAAACCTTCCATATACCGGAAGAGCGATGCATCAGATAGTGGTGGACATAGGGGAATACCAGGTAACCGATGACCCCTCGGCGATACTCATAACCTATAGCCTCGGCTCCTGTATCGCGGTGGTGCTCTACGACCCTGTGGTCAAGGTGGGAGGGATGCTGCATCTGATGCTACCGGATTCGGAGATAAACCCCCTGCGGGCTAGGGAACGTCCGGGGATGTTCGCCGACACGGGGATTCCCTTGCTTCTGGAGTCCTGCGAGAGGCTCGGGGCTGAGAAATCGAGGCTTCAAGTGAAGGTAGCCGGGGGAGGCGAAATGCTCGATTCGAGCGGCTTTTTCAGGATCGGAAAACGTAACTATGCGGCTGTAAGGCGCATCTTGTGGCAACACGGTCTGATGATCAGGGCCCAGGACGTGGGAGGAAATGCCAACCGCACTGTCTCCCTCGAGATGGCCACAGGAAAGGTGAAGGTCAAGATTTCGGGGGATGGCATTAAGGAGCTGTAATGAAGGTTGAAGAGATCCTCTCCAAGGTCCAGCAACTCCCCCCCTTCCCCCAGGTGGCCCTAAAGGTCCTGGAGATGGTGGGGAGGGAGGCACCCTTTAAGGAGATAGCCAGGGTTATCGAACTCGATGAGGGGTTTACAGCCGAGATCTTAAAGATCTGTAACTCCCCCTTCTTCGGGCTGAGCAGGAAGATATCCTCAGTCCAGGAAGCCGTGGTTTACCTGGGGGAGAAGTACCTCCTTGAGATCGTTACCCGGACGGCTTCAAAGAAGTACTTTGAGGCAGCCCACAGAGGTTATGACCTGCAGAGAGGAGAGTTGTGGAGGCATGCGGTCGCCTGTGCGGTGGCATCCGATCTCCTGCAGGAACGCCTAGGAAGGGGAAAGGACCTTGCTCTTTTTACGGCATCGCTCCTTCATGATATCGGCAAGGTGGTTCTGAGCAGCTATGTGGCCGATGGCCTTAAGGAAATCTTGGAAAGGGTCCGAGCCGGAAAGCCCTTCATCGAAGCCGAAAAGGAAGTAATAGGGATGGATCATGCCACCCTCGGGGGGATGATCGCCAAAAGGTGGAATTTTCCCGAAGAGATTATCGACGCCATCCTCTATCACCACAACCCAAAGGAGGCCAAGACCGAATATGCGGCAAAGGTCCACATAGCCGATGTCCTCTGCAGCACCCTGGGTATCGGTGCTGGCAATGATGAGCTCAGCGAAAAGATCGACTCGGAGGTCCTGAAAGGACTGGGGCTTTCGGGGAAGGATCTGATGGAGATGCTTGTGGAACTGCAAGACAGATACGAGAAAACCCAATCCCTTTTCACAACGGAGCAGGGCGATGGCTTTTAACATCCTCATCGTGGACGATTCTTCCTCCATCAGGCGGCTGCTCAGAAAGATCATCGAGCTTTCGGGCCTGGAGGTCGATCGGATCCATGAGGCCTCCGATGGCCTTGAGGCCTTAAAGGTCCTCGAAAGGGAGTGGGTGGACTTTATCATGTGCGATATCCACATGCCACAGATGGACGGTATCGAGTTCTTGAGGAAGCTCCGCGAAGACGAGGTTTTGGGGCGTATCCCGGTGATCATGATAAGCACCGAGGGCCGCGAGGAAATCATCCAGGAGGCCCGAAAGCTCGGGGTGAAGGCCTATGTCAAGAAGCCCTTCACTCCCGAAGAGATAAGGGATGTCATTGAGAAATTCGTGGGGGAGGAATTTTCAAGGGATGCGGGACCTCATTAGACAGATCTTTCCCGAGATCATGGAGAAGATGTTCTTCATGGTCCCCGAGGAGCTGGAGGGAGGAACCCTGATGCCCCGGGGGGATTTCGTTGCCGAGATAACCCTCCAAGGGGAAAGGGAGATAACGGTGAGGATCCTCGTACCCGAATCCTTGGCCTCCGCGATGGCAAAAAACCTCCTTCCGGATGAGGAGCCGTCGGGCGAGAGGCTAAAGGACATACTGAAGGAGCTGGCCAACATGCTCGGAGGCAACCTCATCGTGTCCCTCGGATCGGGATGGAAGCTCGGATTGCCCAGGGTATATGAAGGGGTGGAGGCCTTCGGGCTCATAGGGGGGATTGAACCCGCCCTCGAATACGACATCGACGGAGAACCCCTGGCCATATACCTAGAGGAGTAGCTGGTGGAAAAGGAAGGGAAGACGAGGGTCCTTGTGGTGGATGACTCCGCCGTGGTGAGGCAGATTCTGCGGGATCAGCTATCCAAGGAGAAGGACATAGAGGTGGTGGGGACCGCTCCCGATCCCTATATCGCCAGGGACAAGATCATGAAACTCAATCCGGACGTGCTGATCCTGGACGTGGAGATGCCCAGGATGGATGGCATCACCTTCCTCAAGAAGCTCATGCGCTACAGACCGATGCCCGTCATCATCTTCAGCTCCCTCACCCCCCAGGGAAGCGAGCTGGCCCTTGAGGCCCTCAAGGCAGGGGCCATCGAGGTGATGGCCAAGCCAGGGGGTTCTTACACGGTGGGGGAGGCCATTGTTCAGCTTGCCCAGAAGATAAGGGCTGCAGCCAGGGCCCGCTTCCTGCACATGCCCTCAAGGGACCTCCCTCCCCTTTCGGAGGAAGAATCCCAACAAGCCCCTCCAAGGTATGGAGGTGATGAAGTCATCGCTATGGGGGCCTCAACCGGTGGTCCCGAGGCCCTGAAGGTGGTCCTCCAAGGGATGCCCCCAAGTTCCCCGGGCATTGTCATCGTGCAGCACATGCCCCCAGGGTTTACGGCTGCCTTCGCCAAGCGATTGAACGACACCTGCAGGATCGAGGTCCGGGAAGCAAAGGACAAGGATCCGGTAATTCCAGGCACGGCCCTCATCGCCCCAGGGGGACTCCATATGGTC
>QMLA01000082.1 GCA_003646585.1 Deltaproteobacteria bacterium
CTTCGACGGCCAGGCCGGCAACGCCGACGACCAGAACGCCAGCGAGGACTTCGTTCAGCTTGTTCTCGAGTTGCCTGAAGATCTGGATGTCTCCGTCGCCAGAGTGAGGTTCACCTACGATGCCTCGGATCCGGTGGCCGTTGCCTACAACGCCGAACAGGACGCCTATGCGCCAGGTACCGGGAGCGCGAGACTCTGGATGCAGGACGGCAACGCGGCGAGGAACGGGGGGAGCATCTTAGATGGTGGCGACTTCGTGCCTGACGGGACCGCCATCGAAGCTGCCGCTCTTGGCTTCACCCCCACGCAACGAGTGGTGACCCTCTATGCCGAGGGGGTCAGCATGAGTCCCGAGGTCGCCGGGCTGCGAGTCAGGGCTGAGATCGACCCGGACGGGGAGGGCGGAGCCGGGTTTGTCTTTGCCGACGCCGTCCGAGTCACTGTCCTTGGCGTTGACCTAGACATTGATTCCGACAACGACAGCGATCACGACGTGCCAGAGCGGGATCCAGCCGAGGAGCGATGGGAGGACGTGCCTAGCGACGACGAGCACCCGGGGAAGATCATCCTGGTCGGGAACGCTGACAGTGACGCAGACTCCCTGCCGGATTTCGCCGACGGTTTCGACTACATGCCTGGTGTGGCGGCTGACAATCTCTCGGAAGGAACGAAGTTCGTGCCGTTGGTCTTGGAGATTGGGGCGCTGGCGGGCCTGTCCGAGGCAGAGATCGAGTTCTCCTACGCCGCCTCCGATCCCGACGCTCTGGAGGCCACGTTGGACCATCCCTACCCTCTGCCGGATGGCTCGTTGCGCATCTGGCGGAAGGACGGGTCCGTGCAACGGGATAAGCGCGGCGTACAGAGCGGAGGCGACTTCGTTGCCTCCGGGGTCCGCTATCCGCCCACCGCTCTGGGCTTCCAGGACGGGCGCGTCACGCTCTATGTAGAAGCTGTGCGAGAAAGCCAGCAGACGGCCGACTCGTCCATTCTCGTGAGTGCGTACCCCAATGGGCAGGGGGGTGGCTTGTGCTGCCAAGACCGTGTGCGCCTGACGGCATCGAGAATGGAGCTTCTCCTCAATACGGTCTGTCTCGGTGAGCCGATAGAGACCTCAGTCCTGTGCGTGACCAAGCTGCCCGAGCCTGATGAATCAGGGCGGACTTACGGCACGGGGCGTGGTGCTGTGGCTGCCTACACTATCCGCATTCATGACCCAAGGGAGGGATTCACTGTTGCGCGTGTCGGCGACCAAGACGTGGCCATCGAGCGCGTGGGTGGAGTGTACACGAATCCCACTCTGTTCCTGTGCATTCTCCCAGAGGATCAGGACATCGTCGATGCGGACAAGCAGTACCAACTCCGCCTGGACGAGGTCGTCGCGCAACGATACAGCGCGAGTGTCCTCCCGGATGCGGAGGACGCTGACCCTGCTTCTTGGACCGTCACCCAAGAAGGGCAGCCCCAGGTCTCAGTTGCGGACGGTGTCCTGACGGTCAACACTGTCGACGTCGAGGCGGCCTATGCGGCCAGGATCACGAATGGAGCTCTCTGGCAGACAGGGAAGTACACAGTTGTTGAGGTGCGCTTCAAGATCGTGGGGCACGGCGCACAGGGCCAGGACGGCGCGCTGCGCATCAGCGTGGGTGACCAAGCGGACCATTGGGAGATAGGGATCCGACCTGACAGGTTCGTACACTACCAAGGCGGCAACCGAGCGGAGATTCCTTTCCCGCCCGCTATCGGCGACAATGGTAGCCTGCTCGATGGCCAGTTCCACCTCTTCCGATTCGTCCGTGCCGCGGGTGCTGGGCAGGCAGCGATCTCAGTTGACTACGAGGCTACCCACACGTCGAACACCGTAGGGGGAGCCGGCAGTGGAGCGTCCTGGATCGAATGGGGGGACCCCGGGGAACAGGTGCGGGGGCATGTGCAGTACGACTTTGTCCGATGGTGGCACGCGACTCCCGGTGAAGTGATCTATACGACGTCCCCTAGCCAACTCATTGACGGCAGGGACATCATCCATCTGGCAACCGACGAGCTTGAGTTCTCCTACAACCCGGGGTCAAAGGTGACGCGGCACGTTCCTGACCCGGAGCTACCATCTGACAGAGTGGTCGGGGAACTTGTCCAAGAGGTAGTCGGCGAGATGGAGGCCGAAGGCTGGGCACCGGCCAACCCGAATGACCCGGGCGCTTTTGGCAAGGAGGTCCACAGGAGGACATCAGTCAAGCTGCACGGGAAGAAGGGCTGGGTCGCGGATGTCTACGTGGAAACAAATACCAGGAAGGTTCTCTCGATCGGGGATCCCCCCGAAGGGGTCCCGAGTCGCACGTACACACAGGTGGATGCCATTGCCCTGGACGGGGACTACACGTTCAAGGCTGGGGACATTCTGGACCCGGACGCAATAGAAGTATACGAGATTAAGACGTCCCTGAAGGGATCGGTCGACCAGCGCCAGCACCTCAAGCTCAAGAGGATCAGCGGCGGGAAAGGCGTGCGACTGACGCGCTCGAAGAAGGTCTATGAATCCGGCGCGTACAAGCTCAACAGGCGCGTCAAGAACATTACGCTGGTCCTGGACATGCTGTCCCTCGCCGACACGGCGTACGCCTTCGTCGAGATGGACAAGTATCAGAACGAGTGGGATGAGCTCGAGCGTCTGATGAGAAACGTGAGGGACGCCGAGACGCCCAACGAGAAGAACCTCTACGGAATCGAGGCAGCCGAGGCAATGGCGCGCTATCTGAGTCACTTCACACCAGACAGCCTTGGGAAGAACTGCATGCGGCTGATGATGGAGCGCCGTCTCATGAGCCAGTGGGACACGAGCGACTGATGCAGCCTTCGTTGCGTTCGCGTGTGGTGGCGTTCACGCTCCGTGATCCAGTTGTGAGATCATGTGGATCTGCATGTCCACATTTCGCACGATCACGACGTTGGGGCCAAGCCACGGAGTCTCGCGATCCAGAGTGGTCCGCGGCGGCGCCGCAGGCGCAGATTGGCTTGGGCAAGACGGGTCCTGAGGTACGGAGCTTGGGCAACGGGAGGCCACAATCACGAGGAGCCGGCCAGCCTCGTAGGCCCGCTCGACCACTTCAGGCATTCTCCCATCGTGGTCGGGCCTGTGGTCTCAATGGCGAGCTCCAGTATGATAGGTGGGCAATGTCCAAGGGCAGGCACATGCTGTTCGCGCTGGTGGTCGTTGTCCAGGTGGTTTCATCAATGGCCTTCGGAGCAGAGGAGCGCCTTGTCCCCATGCTCGGACAGACACACAAGGTTAGAATCGACACGCTCGATGACTGCGTCCAAGACGTGCGCCTTGGCTTCCTTGCGACAGAGTGGGTGGGGATCTGCTCTGACCCACCCTCGTTCTACTTCTATCAGCGCGGGAAGCACCTGTCCTTTGAGCGTGAGGGGACGCGGGTGTTCGTCAAGACTGATGGCGGTGCTAGACAGCTTGGGGTGATGCTGGTGGACACGCCACAAGACACGCGCGTCCTTGTGGAAGCGCTGGACGCGCAGATGGAGGTTCCCACAATCTGCTGTGGGGCAGACGCGCTGGGCTCGCTCCCCCGGCTTCCTGCGCGTCAGGCTACGGCACTGGCCGTGGTGGCCCCTGGGGCATGTGATCTCAGGCCTCTGTCACAACAAGCAGGACTCCACGCGCTGAAGGTGTGGTCGCCCATGGGGAAGGGCGACCTCCGACCCTTGTCGGCCTTGACGAACCTCCAGTCGCTGGACCTGACGGGCTGCTCCCGTGTGTCCGATCTGACCCCCCTTCTCGGTCTCGGCCACCTGAGGCACTTGAGTCTGTGGGGGTGTGTGGCAGTCAGGGATCTGTCGGCGCTCGCGGAACTCAGCAGCCTGGAGAGGCTGGACCTGACGGGCTGCACGCGCGTGGAGAGCCTGAGCCCGCTGGAGAGACTCCGCGGGATGGCGTGGCTCAGATTGACGCACTGCGGGGAAGTCCGCAACTTGGTGCCGCTCAGGCGCCTTGAGCGGCTTTCAATGCTCTTCCTGGGGGGCTGCTCGGAGATCTCTGACCTGTCGTCGCTCTCTGCTCTGCGGCGGCTGACGTTCCTGGAGTTGTGGGGCTGTCGAGGTATCCGCAGCTTGGAGGCGCTTGAGGGGCTGTCTTCGCTCTCCCACCTGAACCTGCGAGGGTGTAAGCAGATTGAGGATCTGTCACCATTGAGCAACCTGCACCGGGTCAGCTACCTCAGCCTCGCCGAGTGCCCCAAGGTGTCAGACCTCTCCCCTCTGAAGGAACTCCGTTCGCTGTCGTGGGTAGTCTTGAACGGGTGCGATGGCGTAACCGACCTCACGCCGTTGCGTGCTGCCATACGGAGGGGAGCCAACATCTCTGTGGATGAACGACTGATGGCGCAGTTGGCGGCACTCCGGAGGCGGAAAGGGGAGTGATGGCAGGGCCTCGCACGCAAAGCAACGCAAAGCGCTCACCTTCGGCTGGCACTGCTTGCGCCGAGAGGAGGCCCCTGCTGTGCCTTGTCCTGCTCTCATTCGTCGTGGTCTACTACGTATTGGGTTCCGCAGCCGCCGCCTTGGCGCCACACTTGGAGAGTGGCAGGCTTGATTTCGCGGGTGGCGCGAAGTGCATGATCTGGACAGGTACGTTCCTTTGGCGCCACTGGTACATCCTCGTGCTGGTCCTCGCCGTTCCCCTCCTCACGGAGGCCATTTGGGGCAAGGCGCTTGGCCGGTGGCTCACGTATGCGTACCTGGCCGTGCTCTTCCTGTTACTTCTCCTGGGCTACGCGACTGTGCTCTTCATCTGCGAGACGTTCGTTCATAGGACGCCAGCCGACCCGGTCTGGGGAGTCCACTGAACTGAATCACGTCCGCGAAGACGCCTGACGGCTTGTGCTGCTCCTCGGGCTCTCACGGGGTTCCTCCGTTGGGCGTGGGCCTTCTCGGGACCGTTGCGGCCCGCGCGTTGGGGTTCTCGCCCATGTTGGCTCGTCTCTCTTGTGGGAAGCACGCGCTCCTCGGCATTCTGCCGCTCCTGTTCGCATGGACGACCGCTGCCGAAGCCGGGGCTCCAGCAGCGGCCCCCGAGCCTATATCGATCTCCTTCCCGCGGGACGGGGATATGGTGCGGGGGCTGGTGCCGGTGTTCGGGACGGCGCGGTGCGAGGGGTTCCTGCGGTTCCGCGTGGAGTTCGGCGAGGGGCGCCAGCCCAAGCAATGGCACGTGATGCGGGTGTCGGAGAAGCCCGAGCGCGAGGACCCCTGGGCCGCGGGGAAGGTGCGGTGGGACCCCGACCGCGGCGCGAAGGGCAACCTGGCCGACTGGGATACCGGCCTGACCTCCTACCACTACGGCTACGCACCGACGCAACGCAACCTCAACGGCGTGTTCACCGTCCGCGTCGTCGTCGAGGACGAGAGGGGGGAGGC
>QMLA01000083.1 GCA_003646585.1 Deltaproteobacteria bacterium
GGAGAGGACATGGGAGGTGGTGGAATTTACATGCGGCATCCTTCCCGAAGATCGGCCCAGATACCTCATGGGGATGGGGATGCCGGAGGACATCATCGAGGGGGTGATGAGGGGGGTGGACATGTTCGATTGCGTGCTCCCCACCCGCTTTGCCCGAACCGGTTACCTCTTCACCCCATGGGGGACGATGTCCATAAAGCACGCGCGCTACAGCAGGGATCCCAACCCCATAGATCCCGATTGCCACTGCTACACCTGCAGGAACTTCTCGAGGGCCTACCTCAGACACCTCTTCCTGTCACGGGAACTGCTCGCCTACTACCTCAATACCATCCACAACCTCCATTACTACCTCACCCTCATCCGCAATATCAGAAAGGCCCTGAATGAGGGGACCTTTCAGGAATTCCGCAGGGAATTCTACCGGAGACGACAAAACGAAATACCTTGACACCACCCCATACCCATAGTACTCTTTTACTGAAAATGAAAACCACTATCAATAAGCGTCGCTGGACCTGGCAGAGGGAGGTACTTCTCAGGCTTCTCAGGGAGGCGAGGGGTCATCTGGATGCCGATGAGCTTTATCGGAAGGCCAGGGAGATCTGTCCGCGTATAGGTCTTTCCACGGTTTACAGGAATCTGCGCCTTTTCCGGGATCTCGGTTTGATCAAGGAGTTGCAGCTTGGAGAAGGGCATTCCCATTATGAATTCGTACGAGAAGGCGAGCATCAGCATTTCCTGTGTCGTCGTTGCGGGCGGGTGATCGAGTTCAGCAGCCTTTCCCTCAAGGGGCTCCGCGAGGAGCTCGAGCTGGAGCACGGGGTCAGGGTGGAGGTAATGGAGTTGCGCCTTGAAGGCCTGTGCAGGGATTGTCTGAAGGAGAGAGGCGATGACGCTCGACAGGGTTCCTCCGGGAAAGACCGTTAGAGTGCTCTCTGTAGGCGGTGGTCGTGCCTGCAGGCAGAGGCTCTTCAGCCTGGGGATATGTCCGGGTGAGTTGATCAAGGTCCTGAGGAGCGCTCCCCTCTCGGGTCCCCTAATGGTGGAGGGGAAAGGGGGGGTGTTTGTCATCGGACGGGGGATGGCCAGCCGGGTCCTGGTGGAGGAGGTCCCGTGAGGATCGTCCTGGTCGGCCAGCCCAATTGCGGCAAGAGCACCATATTCAATTACCTGGCAGGCTACAAAGCCGTCACTTCCAATTTCCCCGGAACCACGGTAAAGTACACCTCAAGTAAACTTCGTTTTGAAAACGAAGAGGTGGAGTGTATCGATTTGCCCGGGACCTATTCCCTCAATGGGCTTGAACCGGCGGAGAGGGAGGCGAGGAGGTATTTGCTCCATCAGCCAGTGGATGTCATCGTCAATGTAGCCGATGCCTCCCTGCTTAGCAGGAGCCTGGAATTGACCCTGGAGCTTCTGGAGTTGCAGAAACCCATGATCCTGGTCCTCAACATGATGGATGAGGCCGAGCGCAAGGGATTGGTGATAGATGATCGCAGGCTATCGGAGCTTTTGGGCATACCGGTTGTCAAGACCGTGGCTTATACCGGAAAGGGTTTGACGGAAGTTGTCCGTCAGGCCCTGCAGGTGAAGAGGGAAGGACGCATAGGGAATTTGATCCCCTTCAGCAAGGATGTGGAGGATGTGATCCAGGAGGTGGCTCAGAAGATCCGGGAACGGGGCACAGGGGGTTTGCCGGCGAGGTTTCTGGCCGTGAAGGTCCTGGAGAGGGATCCCGAATTCCTGGTGATGGGTGGCGATGGCTTTGACGATGAAAGGAGGCGTCTGGAGATACGCCACGGACGGCCCTCCGATGTGGTGATCTCCTCGGAACGTCACGCCCTGGCCATGAACGTCTATGAGAGCGTGGTGAAGGTGGTGAGCCCCCCGAGGCAGAGCCTGAGGGAGAGGATTGATGACTGGGTGATGCACCCCGTATGGGGGTACGGGATCCTGGCTCTGGTGTTCGGGGCGCTTTTTGTAGGGGTCTTTAAGATCGGCAGCATGCTGGAAGAACCCCTCCTTGGGGCCTTCGACGGCCTATGGGGATCCTTGGAGGGCCTTTTGCCGGGAGGCTACAGGGAGGTCATCAAAGGGGCCTTTGATGGCTTTGCCGCAGGGGTGGGGATCGTCTTGCCCTATCTGGTTCCCTTCCTGTTTGGCCTTTCGGCACTGGAGGATTCGGGTTATCTGCCCAGGGTCGCCTTCCTGCTGGATTCCTTCATGCACAGGATGGGGTTGCATGGCAAGTCGGTCCTTCCCTTCGTCCTGGGGTACGGCTGTAGCGTTCCGGCGGTCATGGCAACAAGGGTCCTGGAGTCCGAAAGGGACAGGATCATGACGGCCATCCTGGCCATCTTCATCCCCTGTTCGGCCAGGACCGTTGTGATCTTGGGACTCGTTTCCTATTATCTCGGCCCCCTCTATGCCCTCCTCATCTATCTGTTAAATCTCGCGATAATAGGCCTTCTGGGCGGGCTCATGAGCAGGTTCTATCCCGAGGTCACCCCTGGATTGATCCTTGAGGTACCGAGGTATCACGTTCCCTCCTTCCGCATCATGGTGCTGAAGACGTGGTTCAGGCTGAAGGAATTCATCACCGTGGCATGGCCCATCCTTGTGGCCGGCAGTGCCCTTCTGGAGGCCCTGAGCCAACTGGGGCTTTCGGAGGCCCTGAACAGAGGACTTATGGCGGTCACCTACCCTTTGGGCCTTCCTCGGGAGGTCGGCATCACCCTGGTTTTCGGGATCCTGAGGAAGGAGCTATCGCTGCTGATGCTCTTTGAGGCACTGGGGACAAGGGAGGTTTTGCGGGTCCTTTCGGAGGGCCAGTTGCTGGTATTCACCCTCTTTGTGACCTTCTTCATCCCCTGTCTGGCCACGGTGGCGGCCCTCGGGAGGGAGATAGGGTGGAAGAGGACGCTCGGGGGAGCTGCTTTGGCCTTCTGTGTGGCCATGGCAGTGGGCCTCGGCGCCAGGCTGGCCTTGGGTATATCGGGCTGGTGAGGAGAGGGATACCCCTCGAAAAACGCATAATATTTGCCCTGGATGTCCCAAGCGAAAGGGAGGCCAGGGAATGGGTCCTGAGGCTTAAGCCCTTCATCAGGTTCTACAAGGTGGGACTTGAGCTGTTCCTCGCCTCGGGTTTTGGCATCGTTGACTGGATCCTTCAGCAGGACTGTGAGGTAATGCTCGACCTGAAGCTTTTCGATATCCCCAACACTGTAAGGGGTG
This sequence comes from Deltaproteobacteria bacterium, assembly GCA_003646585.1. Taxonomy (GTDB): domain Bacteria; phylum Desulfobacterota; class B13-G15; order B13-G15; family B13-G15; genus B73-G16. Next base: position 3,238 of record QMLA01000083.1, read on the forward strand.
CCATTGAGCGGATCAGGGAAAGGGGCGTGACCTATACCACGGTTCACGGCAATGACGGAATCCTGGAGGCAGCCGTCAAGGCCAAGGGAAATCTGAAGGTGCTGGCCGTCACCGTGCTGACGAGCCTGGATGAGGGAGACCTCAGGGACTTGGGCTTTCAGTGCAATGTGCAGGAGCTGGTCCTTTCAAGGGCCAGGCGGGCCCTCCAGTTGGGCTGTGATGGAGTGGTGACCTCCGGCGAGGAATTGAAGGTCCTCAGGGAGAGGCTCGGCCAGGGATTGATAGCGGTTGTGCCCGGGGTAAGGCCCGTATCCAACAGACCCGTGGACGACCAAAAGAGGGTGATAACGCCGAGGGAGGCCTTTCTGCTCGGGGCGGATCACATAGTTGTGGGACGACCCATAAGGACCTCTCCCAACCCCGAGGAGACAGCAAGGCAAATGCTTGATGAGGCAGCGGAGGTCCTCCTTTGATGATCGTCGAGTGTGGGGCCTGTGGCACCAAATACAGATTCGATGAGACCCTGCTGAGACCCGAGGGGGTGAGGGTCCGCTGCAGCCGCTGCGGCTTCACCTGGACCCTGTACCCGGAGGAGAGGGAAATCGCCGTCAAACCCGGAAGGAGGTTGCGGACGACACTCCTCATAATCCTCCTCTGCCTCCTTGCCCTCTTTGGCGTATTGAACAGGGAGAAGGTCCTCTGGCTGGCCAGGGAGGCCCTGCAGAGATTTCCCCTGGTCAAGGAGGAAGTGCGCCTTTTGGGACTCGTCGGTTACAGGATGTCGATCGCCGGAGGGGAGGTCTTCGTCATTGAGGGCAAGGTACAAAACCTCTCCGAAAGGACCCTGAAGGAAGTGAGGCTTGAGGCAAGGCTCCTGGATCCGGAGGGCAGGGTGAGGGCAAGGGCAGAGGGTGTATCGGGGAAGTACTTGCCCTACGACAAGATAAGGGAGATGGATCTTGAGGTCCTTAAGGCCTTCCTTGAGAGCAGCCCCGCGGATGCGTCCCTTTTACCCGGACAACAGGTCCCCTTCACCATCCTCTTCCTCTCTCCCCCAAAGGGGGTGAGGAAGTTTCAGGTCGAGGTGGTCTCGAGGGGATAACGGGCGAGGATGGCTTCGAAATAGGCTGCTTCCTCGAGCTTCCCCCTCTTCCTGAAGCCCCTGATGAGGATCTGTGATTTTCTGTGCAGCTCCTCAAGGGTGAGCCTGTACCAGTGGGGTGGCAACTCGAGATGCTGGAGGGCCTTCACCAGGGCCCTGACCCTCCATATGTCCATGCCCCAGCGACGCGAGAGCTGATCATCATGCCCCCCTCTTTTCACGATCAATCGTTCTCTGATGAAATACACGGGCTCTCTGGCCGCTATCCTCAGCCAGAGCTCGTAATCTTCGCATACCGGAAAATCCTCATCGAAACCCCTGACCTCTTCCCAGAGGTCCCTGCGGATCATGACCGATGAGGGACTGATGATACAAAGGGGAAGGCACCGCGGGTATATCCACCCCGAATATTTGGCGTGCTTCTTCTTGGGGTTGACCCTCCTTCCCCTCCTAATCCATATCTCGTCCGTGTAACAGATCCTCGCCCCTGGGTGGGCCTCCATGAAGGAGATCTGTTGCTCCAGTTTTTTGGGGAGCCACAGATCATCGCTGTCCAAAAATGCCAGATAGTATCCCCTTGCGACCTCTGCCCCCCTATTGCGGGCCGCGGCGGGCCCGCGATTGGGTTGCCATAAATAGAGGACCCTGTCCCCATATCCCTTAACGAGCTCATAGGTCCCATCACGGGAGCCGTCATCGACCACTATTAGCTCGAAATCCCGGAAGCTTTGCGCAAGGACCGATTCGATGGCCTCTCTAAGGAATTCCCTCCTGTTATAGGTGGGTATGATCACCGATACCGTCACCTCTTTCCTATTTTAGCTTCCTTATATCTTTCACATGAGCAAGCAACGAAATTCTCACCACACACAGCCATGCAAGCAGAGTGGAGAATGGTAAACCACCATCTGCTTCCACATGGAGCCGTGGAGTCAGACGTGACGGCTCACGCTGCCTGACACCCTCGGAGTCAAGCCCCTCGGGTTGCCCACGGCTCGCGAGTCTGTCAAAAACTCTTCTTGCCATGTTCACGGCGCCGTTGTAGTCCCTGTCCCAAATCCTACCGCAGGTCCTGCACTTAA
>QMLA01000084.1 GCA_003646585.1 Deltaproteobacteria bacterium
AAAAGACCCCCCAAGGCCGACTGGTACAGGGGGAAGCCCAAGGCGGGAAGGGGCGTTGGAGCGGTGGAGGCGCCAAGGGGCCTCTTGATCCACGATTACACCCTGGATGAGGAGGGGCGGGTCATCGAGGCCAATATGGTGGTCCCGACCAACGAGAACCATCAGAACATCGAGGAGGATCTCAAGGCCTATCTGCCGCAACTGCTCTCAAAGTCCAAAGAGGAGATCACCTTAAGGCTCGAGATGCTGGTAAGGGCTTATGATCCCTGCATATCCTGTTCCACCCACCTGCTGAGGATAGAGTGGGAATAAAGGGGGAGGACGTTGCAAAAGACGTCCTCCTCCTTTATCCTCAAAACCTATGGGAAGGTCCTTTCTTTTTCTGCTTTTTCCGCTCTGGATCGTGGCCACAGTGCAGGCCCTGACCGTCGATGAATTGGCGAACCGTCTGAGGGAGAGGGGCCTCGCGGTAAACAGGGTCAAGGTCCATATGGTCCATGAGCGGTCCTCGGTACAGGGCGAAAAGGTGAGGATGGAGGGGATCATATGGATAGAGAGGCCTGATAGGTTCCGGATGGACGTGTTTCCTCCCCATGAGAGCATCACCGTGCTCAAGGGCGATCAGATGCTCATATACTTCCCCGAGGAGAAGGTGGCCCAAAGGGTGGATATATCCGAGGACCCCTCCCTTATGCGGTGGGTGAAATTCCTGCAGGAGCCATGGGAGGTGGTGAAGCAAAAGGGGAGAATAGAGGGAGTGGAGGGCGGGCTCTTGGTGGTGGAAATCGATACAAAGGACTTCCAAGAACTAGAGAGGGTGAGGCTCTGGATCGATCAACGCCTCTGGTTCCCCAAAAGGATAGAGATGGTGGAAAGGGGAGGGGAGAAGTCCACGATCTTTTATTCCAAGATAGAGATCAACCCGCCCCTCCCCGAGGACATCTTCGAACTCCACCTTCCCCCCGATGTCCAGATCACCGAATTTTAAACCGAAGAGGATCTACGACCTCTCACCGGTCATAGGAGCCCCTATGGCCTACTATCCGGGCGATGTCCCCTATAAGGCCGAACCCATCTGTACCATCGATCGTTCAGGATGCAATATGCATAAGCTCCTCATGGGAACCCATACCGGGAGCCACATCGATGCACCCTGCCACTTCCTTGAGGGCGGAAGGAGCATAGAGCAGATACCCCTTTACCGCTTCATGGAGGAGGCCCAGGTCCTGGAGATCAGGGGGAAGGAGATAGGCCCCGAGGACCTTCGGGGGCTCGAGGATGGGATCGGGGCCGTGCTGTTCAAGACGAGGAACTCGGGACTGATGTCCCTTGGGGCCTTCCTCAGGGATTACGTCTGCCTGAGCCCCGAAGGGGCCGAGGTGCTGATCGAGCGGGGGATAAGGCTTGTGGGAATCGATTACGTGTCCATTGAGCGTTTCGGGACGCCGGATTTTCGCCTCCACCGGAGATTGCTCGAGGCCGATGTGCTCATCCTGGAGGGATTAGACCTCAAGGACGTTCCCCCCGGAAGATACCTCCTTTTGGCCCTTCCTCTGAGGATCAGGGGAATGGACGGTTCCCCTGTAAGGGCTGTGCTCCTTGAATTCTAAGCCCCCCTCACCCTCTCGACATACTCCCCCGTGCGGGTGTCCACCCTTACCGTATCCCCCTCTTCCACGAAGAGGGGGACCTGGATCACGGCCCCTGTCTCGAGCGTAGCGGGCTTTGATCCTCCCTGGGCCGTGTCGCCCTTCACCCCGGGTGTGGTGCTTACTACCTTGAGCTCCACAAAGTTGGGGAGTTCAACCCCGATGGGCCTTCCCCTGTAAAAGAGGATCTTCACGGTGATGTTCTCTGGCAAAAAATCCTCGGCTCCCCCCAGCTGTTCCTTGGTGAGGATCATTTCCTCGTAGGTCTCGGTGTCCATGAAGTGGAACTGCTCGCCATCATGGTAAAGGAACTGGGCCTCCTTTTCCTCGAGATCGGGCTCATTGAAGCTCTCCCCGATCCTGAAGTTCCTCTCAAGCACCCTGCCGGTAACGAGGCTCTTGATCTTGGTCCTGACGAAGGCCTGGCCCTTCCCCGGTTTCACGTGCAGAAAATCGACGATGATATAGGGCTCACCGTCTACCTCGATCTTCAAACCCCTGCGGAAGTCAGACGTGGAAATGGCCATTGGAATCCCTCCCTACAGGATCTTTAGTTCACAGTCCCGCTTTGTGAGGACCTCACATCCGTTGTCCTTCACCAGGACAAGGTCCTCTATCCTCACCCCTCCTTTCTGAGGCAAATAGATGCCGGGTTCGATGGTGATGACCATCCCCTCCTCCAGGATCCCTTCCGAGTCCGGGGAGAGGGAGGGGAATTCGTGCACCGCCAATCCCACACCGTGCCCCGTGCTGTGACCGAAAAATTCGCCGTAGCCGGCATCCTCTATTACCTGCCGGGCTGCCCTGTCCACCTCCCTGAAGCTCACCCCGGCCCTGACGGCCTCAAGGGCCCTGTCGTGGGCCTCAAGGACCACCTCGTACACGCGTCGGAGCTCGGGGTCTGCCTTCCCGAGGAAGGCGGTTCGCGTCTTGTCGCTGCAGTAACCCCCGACCCTCGCCCCGAAGTCAAAAAGCACGACCTCACCTTCCCCGATGGGCCTCCCTGAGGGCCGACCATGGGGCAGGGCGGTCCTTGGGCCCGAAAGCACGATCGCCTCAAAGGCGACCCCCTCCGATCCCATTGCGCGCATCCTATACTCGAGCTCAAGGGCAAGATCGATCTCCCTTAAGCCCGCTCTTACATCTTCAAGGACCTCCTCAAAGGCCCTCTCGGCTATCCTCACCGCTTCTTGGATCTTTCTGACCTCCTCCGGGGTCTTTACGGCCCTTAAGGGATCCAGTTCATGGGTGAGAGGAATGAACTCGATCCCCTCCTGAAGGATCTCCTGAAAACCGGAAAGGGTTATGGCCCGTGCCTCAAGCCCCACCCTCCGAAACCGCCGTTCCTTGAGGTATTCCCGCAGACCCTTCATTCCCTGCCTGAGCAGGTGGATCTCACACTGCCCGGCCTCAAGTCTCGCCTCCTCGAAATACCTGAAGTCCACAAGCAGTGAGATACCCTGGGGGCGAAAGCACACAACCCCCTCCCCTCCCGAGAACCCCGTCAGATATCTGAGGTTCTCAGGGGAGAAGAACAGAAGGGCATCGAGATCCTTACCGAGGAGGAGCTGATTGAGCCTCTCGGACATGAAACGGCTTTACTCTCCGGCCTCAATCCAGTAATTGGGGGCTTCCTTGGTGATGATCACATTATGGACGTGGCTCTCCCTCAGCCCCGCATAGGTTATCTTTATGAAGCGGGCCTTCTCCTGCAATTCCGGTATGTTCCTCGCCCCCACATACCCCATGCCCGCCCTGAGCCCGCCTATCAGTTGCCTTATGCAGAAGGACAAGGATCCCCTGTAGGGAACACGGCCCTCGATCCCTTCGGGGACCATTTTTTCCTCTTCTTTTGGCTGCCCATAACGGTCAGCCGATCCCTTCTTCATCGCCCCCAAAGAACCCATGCCCCTGTAAACCTTGTAGGCCCGCCCTTGATAGAGGATTGTCTCCCCGGGACTCTCATCGGTCCCGGCGAAGAGGTTCCCGATCATGACCGCCGATGCCCCTGCAGCCAGGGCCTTGGTTATATCGCCGGAGTACTTTATTCCGCCATCGGCAATAATCGGGACTCCGGCCTCCTTCGCCACTTTGGAGGCCTCCATGATGGCCGTAAGCTGGGGGACCCCTATGCCCGCCACGATCCTGGTCGTGCAGATGGAGCCCGGGCCAACCCCCACCTTTATAGCATCCGCTCCCGCATCGATCAGGGCCTTGGTCCCCTCAACGGTGGCCACATTCCCTCCTATCACCTGAAGTTGAGGGAAGGTAGCCTTGAGCCACCTTATGGCCTCAATCACATTCTTGGAGTGCCCATGGGCGGTATCCACCACGATCACATCGACACCGGCCTCAACGAGGGCATGGGCCCTCTCCTTGAAGTCTCCGGTCGCCCCAACGGCCGCCCCCACCCTTAACCTGCCCAGCAGATCCTTGCAAGCACAGGGGTGCTCCTCCATTTTCTCTATGTCCTTTACGGTGATGAGCCCCTTGAGGTTGAACTCGTCATCGACCACCGGAAGCTTCTCTATCCTGTGCTTCTGAAACAGTGCACGGCATTCCTCGAGATCCACCCCCTCCTTGACCGTGATGAGCCTCTCGGCCCTGGTCATCACCTCCGACACCGGGATGTCCATCCGCTCCTCAAACCTCAGATCCCTCCGGGTGACAATACCCACCAACTTGCCGTTTTTGGTGACCGGAAGCCCGGATATCCCATGCCGGCGCATGATCTCAAGGGCCTCCCAGACCCGTTGCTCCGGCTCCACGGTCACGGGGTTCACGATCATCCCGCTTTCATACTTCTTTACCTTCTGGACCTCCTGGACCTGCTCCTCAATGGAGAGGTTGCGATGGATGATCCCTATCCCCCCTTCCTGGGCCATGACGATGGCCGTACGGGCTTCGGTCACCGTATCCATGGCAGCACTCACCAGGGGGATGTTCAGAGACAGGGAACGGGTCAGCTTGGTGGAGATGTCCACCTCGGAAGGCAAAACATCCGAAGGACCCGGAAGGAGAAGCACATCATCAAAAGTGAGACTCTCTCCCACAATCTCCACACCACTAATGCTACCAAAAAGGATCAAAAACGGTCAACGAACCCCCAACTGGTAAGGGGTAAAGACATAGGTACCAGTTTTGAGGTGGAAGGGGAAGGTGAGAAGTTTCGGATTGACCTCTCTCAGCAGGGCCTCAAGAAGCACCACCGGGAAGTGGAGGATATGGCTGCTTAGAAGCCCCCCTGATCGCTCCCTGAGGACTTCTGAGGGGGTCCTGTCCCCCCCATCCCCCTCCCAAAGTGAGGTCTGAAGAAGTTCCAGGTGTCTTGACACCTCTGAACCCTCAAGACCAATTTCCCAACCGTCTGATACCTCTCGGCATGGATCAGGTAAACTGCTCATCGTTTGAGCGATGGGCCCTCTCTATGACAGCCTGAAGCGGTCCCATCCCCTTTCTCACAGGTTCGATCTCTGCCCCAAGCCCCCCCAGGGCCTCTCTCCACTGCCTCTGCTTCTTCGGACTCGGCCCACAGAACTCGCTCCCAAGATCCATCCTCCATAACACCAGGGTCAAAAACACAGCCCCAAAGAAACTCGAAAGCTCATAGCTTAAGGCCATAAACCTCACCCTGGTGGCAGCCTCTGCCCTCCCTAACCCTCCTTCCCCAGGGTGGTACCGATGATTCCATGAAAGCGCGTGCCCTCTCAAGGCATGGTAGGCTTTGGGAAAAACTTAAAGGAGGGCACGATGAACT
>QMLA01000085.1 GCA_003646585.1 Deltaproteobacteria bacterium
CCACGCCTATAGGAATGGTCTCAAGGCCAAGCCTCGCGTACAGTTCGAGGAGTTCGGGGGCCTTCTCTCCCAAGGCCTCAACGTGCTTCTTCACGGTGGTAAGGTCACCTCGGGCTATTGGTCCGGTCAATCCCTGAGGGATCCCCAGGTTTTTTTATATTGGCCAAGGTGCCGCGGAGAAGGGGGGAAAGCAGCCCCATTGCGGCCGTCCTCTCGATATCCAGGCGCTCCAGGAGCCTCAGAGCCACATCCACCAAGGTGACCATGTAATTGCTGGCAAAAACAGCCGCAGCATGATAAAGGACCTTGCCCTCCGGAGGGACCCGCACGTACGAGCACCCTATGTCCTCGGCCATGCGTTCAAGGAGGGCCCTCAACCCTTCCGATGAGGCCTCGATGCCGATGGTCGACCCTGACAGGTTCTGCAGGGCCTGTTCGATGGTGGCGAAGGCCTGACAGGGATGAAAGGAGCCCACCTCTGCTCCGGCCCTCCTCGCTCCCTCCAGCACGTCCAGGGAAAGGGCCCCGCTTGTATGAACCACCTTGTGCCTGGGACGCCATGGAAGACCCCCCCACCACCTAGGCTATAGCATCATCGGAGGTGGTCACAAAGATCAGCTCCGATGACCGAAGGACCCCTTCCGGATCCTCCCATACCTTGGTCCCAGGGACATGCTGGAGGAAGCGATTGCGACTTTGGGGGCTGCGGCTCCATACATCTGTAACCCTGTAGCCGGCTTCCTTAAGCCTTGCCCCCAGGGCCGTTCCCACCCTTCCAGCGCCTATGAAACCGATCCTTATGTCCCTCACCTTCGGCCCGCGTCCCTTATCCTCGGCTCGTAAAGGCGTGAATAATACCGGAGATACTCCCCGCTTATCACCCTCTCCACCCACTGCTGATTTTCCAGATACCACCTCACCGTGATCCTCATCCCCTCTTCGAACCCCACCTGGGGTTTCCAGCCGAGTTCCCCTTCGATCTTCGAACAATCGAGGGCATAGCGATAATCATGGGCCTCACCGCGGGGATCGGGGATGTGGCATATAAGCTTCGTGTAATTTTCAGGATCCTCCCCCGTTTCCTCTGCAAGGATCCGGCAAATCATCTCGACCACCTCTATGTTCCTCTTCTCGTTCCCCCCACCGATATTGTATATCTCCCCCGGTTTCCCTTTCCTCAACACGAGGTCGATGGCCCTGCAGTTATCCAGCACAAAGAGCCAGTCCCTTATCTGCTTCCCCTCACCGTAAACCGGAAGCTCTTCCCCGGAGAGGGCATTCCTTATCATCAAGGGGATGAGTTTTTCAGGGAATTGGTAGGGACCGTAATTGTTGGAACTTCTGGTTATCAGCACCGGAACCCCATAAGCCTTGAAGTAGGCCCGACAGAGGAGATCTGCCGAGGCCTTGGATGCCGCATAGGGACTGTTGGGCATAAGGGGGCTCAACTCGGTAAACTTGCCCTCATCCCCGAGGGCCATATACCTCATCGGTGGATATTTGGAGGAAACGCCCGACCCCATAGCGCCTTGCAGCCTCAAGCAGAACTTGAACCCCTTTCACGTTGGTTTCGATGAAGGGACCCGGATCCAGGATGCTTCGGTCGACGTGGGATTCGGCAGCGAAGTTCACCACAGCATCAAAGCGCTCGCTGCCGAAAAGATCGTCAATCAGGCTCCTTTCGGTAATATCGCCCTTGACGAACCGGTAACGGGGATCTCCCTCGAATTCTTTGAGGTTTTCCGGATTTCCGGCATAGGTCAGCTTATCCAGATTCACGATCTTCCAGTCGGGATGCTCCCTGAGGACGTACCTTATGAAGTTACTGCCTATGAAACCACAACCCCCTGTGACGAGAAGCTTCACCTTGGCCCTCCATAAACGAAACGATTTTCCGCCTCCGAGAGCCTCGGCCAGCGGCTGTCCCTCTCGGAAAGGATGGGGGATTCTACAGGCCAATCTATCCCTATCTCAGGGTCGTTCCATATGATCCCGGCCTCATGCTCGGGAGAATACTCATCGGTAACCTTGTAATGGACCTCCGCATAGTCGCTCAGCACACAGAAACCGTGGGCGAACCCCGGGGGTATGTAAAGCATGAACCTGTTCTCTGAAGAAAGCCTCACCCCAACCCACTTGCCGTAGGTCGGCGATCCCCTCCTTATGTCCACTGCCACATCGAATATCTCCCCCTGAAGAACCCTCACCAGCTTTCCCTGAGCCCTGGGGGGGTTCTGATAATGGAGCCCTCTCAAGACCCCCTTGACCGATCGCGAGTGATTGTCCTGCAGAAAGCGCTCGGTGATGCCGAAGGCAGAAAACTCCGAATATTTGTAGACCTCCATGAAGAACCCCCGTTCATCTGAAAAAACCACCGGCTCTATGAGCACCACCTCTGGGATCTCCAGCCTTCGGAACCTGAAGGGCATCAGATCAGCACCTCTGCGTCATCGCCGATCATAAGCCTTAAGGCCTTGCTGTTGAGGGATCTCGATTCCACAAGGGCGTTTTTGCCGATCACACTGTCCTCTATTCGCTCTATCCCCAGAAGCCTTGCTCCGTCCAAGACCACCGAGTGTTCTATGGCGACCCTCTGGAGGTGACAGCCCCTGCCGATGCTTGTGTAGGGGCCAACGAAGGCATCCCTTATGACCGCATCCCTTCCTATGACCACAGGTCCCCTCACGGTGCTCCTTTCGACCCTTGCACCTTCCTCAAGCACCACCCGCCCGAGGACCTTGCTTTCGGAATCCACCGAGCCTTCCACCCTACGCCGAACGAGTTCATCGAGCACCACCCGGTTTGCCTCAAGCAGATCGTCCTTCTTTCCCGTATCAAGCCACCAGCCCCCAAGGATCGAACACCTCACTTCCCTTCCCTTCTCAAGGAGCCGCTGGATCGCATCGGTTATCTCCAGTTCTCCGCGCCAAGAAGGCTTAATCTCGGATATAGCCTCATGAATCGCCGGCGAAAACAGATAAACGCCAACTAAGGCAAGATTGGATGGGGGGTCCTTAGGCTTCTCCACGAGCCTTATAACCCTCCCCTGCCCATCCACCACTGCCACACCGAACATCCTCGGATCCTCCACCTCCTTGAGCAGGATCGAGGCATCAGGCCCTGTAGCCCGGAACTCCTCCAGGAACCCCTCGAGGGTCTCGCCCACGAGGTTATCGCCCAGGTACATCAGAAAGGGGTCATCGCCCAGGAAGTCCCTGGCGACAATTACCGCATGGGCAAGACCCTTGGGTTCATCCTGCAGGATAAAGGTGAAGGACAAACCCCATGGGTTCTGTCTGAGGGATTCTTTGATCTGTTCCCCGGTCTCCGGGGCTATGATCACACCGACATCTTTTACGCCACAGCGAGCTATCTGATCCATTACGTAGTGGATGATGGGTCGATTAGCAACTGGGACAAGCTGCTTGGGGAGGGTATAGGTGAGGGGCCTGAGTCTTGTGCCCTTCCCCCCGGCAAGCACAAGGGCCTTCATGAAAAACCTCCTTCCTTTATTTCCTCCACAAACCTGCGAAGGGACTCCCGCCAATCGGGCATCATATTGAGCCCCTGAACCTTTAGCAAAAAGTTTTCCAGAACCGAGTTCCTGGGCCTTTTGGCTGGCCTGGGAAACTCCTCGGTCTTTACCGGCTTAAGTCGAACGGCCCTGCCCTCTATCCTGAAGATCACCGTTCCATCTCCCCTTTCTTCCTCTTCGCTCCCCCAAAGCCTCAGGAGCTCCCGGGCGAACTCGAACCAGGTGCAGCTGCCCTCCGAAGATGCATGATAAAGCCCATAGGCCTCGGTACCGATAAGATCCTTTATTTGCCTTGCCAGATCCCTTGCCCAGGTGGGCGTGCCCCTCTGATCATCGACTACTTTGAGTTCATCCCTCTGTCGGAGGATGGAAAGGATCGTCCTCGGGAAACTTTTTCCCCTCCTGCCATAAAGCCACGCCGTCCTTAAGATGAAGGATTCGGGATGCTGTTCTTTGACAAATCGTTCACCCAAAAGCTTTGACATCCCGTAAGCATTTATCGGCCTCGGAGGATCGAACTCCACATAAGGCCCCTCCTTGGTCCCGTCAAAAACATAATCGGTGCTTATGTAAATGAGCTTTGCCCCTACCTTCCGGGCCGAAAGGGCCACATTCCTGGCCCCGATGGCGTTGACCAAAAAGGCCCTCCGGGAATCCCGCTCACAGCCATCCACATCGGTCCAGGCCGCACAATTGATAAGCACCTCGGGACGAAGATCGCGGACAAACCCCTCCAGACGGCCAAAATCGGTCACGTCAAGTTCATCGTGCCCCTTGGCGATAACCTCATGATCAGCCAGTACCCCTAAAAGCTCGGATCCGAGATTCCCTCTGGCCCCGAGAATAAGCACCCTCATCCTTCATCACCAAAGTTTATTCAAAATACAAAACCCCCTCTACCCCTCGAGGGGGCAACACCCAAGGGGAAACCTTTTCCGTTCAGCCCTTAGCCGCTTCCGGAACCCGCCTTGCGCTCAGACCAGACAAGCAGGGCCAGACCGGCCCCCAAGACGATCTCCGCAATCCCGGTGGCCCAGTTCACATTCCAAAAGAGGTTTATCACTCCCAGAACCAATCCCACTATGCCCAAAACCAGAGCGATCGACCTCATTTTTCCCTCCTTATAAAAAGTTTTTATCTTTTACCACATCCGGTAATTCGCTGAGAAGGAGTCGCTTGTCTTGCTCCCCAGGGGGTGTTGTTGTAAAACACTGCTGTGGTGGAAAGAAGGCTTTCCTTTTCCATCAAGGAGAGAAAGCTGATTTTGGGGGTCCTGGATCTATTGGCCCTGAACGTGGGTCTTTTATGGGCCCTTTCGTTAAGGCCTCAATATGAGTTCACCTTTGGTCTGATGTTCAAACACCCTCATTGGTTCGGGATCTTGAGCTTTCTATGGTTCCTCTGGGCCTGGGCCTTCGATGCCTATGACATCAGGACGACGGCGAGGTTCAAAAACTCCGCTCGGGCCATTGCCTTGGCCACGGTGGTTGCAGTGGGGATCTTTCTCCTCATTCCCTATGTGACCCCACCCCTCCCCGTTCGGCGGTCCCTACTTCTTCCTCTGCCCTTTTTGCCCCTCGGGCTCTTGCTTTTGGGCAGGGGCTTTTATTCGGCTGTCTTACGCCAACCCATCTTCGTTCGCCGTGTGCTCATCCTGGGGACGGGATGGGCCGGGGAGACGATCCTCGAAGCCTTGAGGGAAAATGGAGGCGAGACCTTCGAAGTCATAGGGTTCATCGATGACGATCCCCGAAAACAGAACCAAAGTATTCATGGCTATCCGGTCCTGGGGGGCGCTATCAGCTGAAGGACCTGATTTCTGAGC
>QMLA01000086.1 GCA_003646585.1 Deltaproteobacteria bacterium
CATCAACCCCTGCCTCTGGGCCTGCACGATTGGGGCCTCTGGGCGCGTTTCGCGGGGCAGGGGCGTTGTGCGGGCCTTCCTGGAGCCGACGAAGATGACCCCGTTCCATCCTTTCAGGAACTCCTCCATCCTGAGACTCCTGTTTCCCACCGTGGGGTCAGCCAGAAAGACCTCATCGCCATCTGCGCCCTTAAGGACGACGAAGTGCTTGTAACCCCGGGTGTTGAGCAACACGATCACGGGGATCTTGACCTTTGGAAGGTCCTTGGCCTTTATCCTGTAACCGTTGGCCACAAATCCCTTGGAGGATGCATATCGTTTGAGATCGAGAAGGGAGAAGCCCTTTTCGCGGATCTTTTCGCGATCCCCCATCTCGAGCATCTCCTTCACGATCTCCCGCTCCGATACCTCCTGGCCATAGTAATACTTGATGATGGTGGCAAGGGAGGCAGCCCCACAGCTGAAATCGTAACGCTGGGGGACCACCTTCCTGAACCTGGCCTCCCGCAGCGAGACGACCTCCTTCCTCAGGTATCCGCCAAAAGGGCCCCGGACCTCGAGGGATGCCGGATACCCTCCAAAGGGAAGGAAAGAAAAAAGGATAAAGACTGCCACCGATATCCAGATCCCCCGCATCACCTGACCTCTTGACGGAAGGAGATCCCCAGCCGGTTGCAGATGGAATTGTTGTTCCCCGAGGACTGGCTGAGGATCCCTACCCCGGAAGCCCCGATGAAGGAATCGGCGATGATATCCTCCCTTATTCTTCCCCCTTCCACCACCTGCCCCGGGGGCAGGGTGGGACCTTCCCTCTCGAGCTCCCCTTCGCTGAGGAGGAGCACCCCTCCTATGGAACAGAACATGAGGTTTGACTGATCGTTGAGGTTTCCCGATGACTGATTGACCATGAAGACCCCCTGGGACCCCGAAAAGGACCCGATGATGGAATCCCGGCTCTGGGAATTCAGGATCGAAGCCCCCAAACGATCGCGTTGCTGCCGAAGGAAGGCCTCAAGTTCCACAGCCCCCCCTGTCAGGGAGAACAGCAGAAGATTTGCTTGGTTGTTGAGGGATCCGGAGGCCTGATTGAGGGTATAAAGGCCCTGGTTCTCGATGAAGGAGGAGTACACCGATGTGCTGCTGTAAGTATCCGAAAGGACGGGAAAGGAGGGCCCTTCGAGGTTCCCCGAGAGGATGTCTCCCGCTATTGCCACCAATATCACCATCGTCAGGATCGCTGCCTTAAGCACCCTTGCCTCCCTTGGGGAGAGGGCGGGCAGGGCTCTGCCCGCCCTCTTTGCTGGCTTACATCATCTCTATAACGCTGGGGACGCTCGCCGAGATGCTGATGATGTTGGACTGGTTGTTCATGTTGCCGGAAGACTGGTTGACGTTGACGACGCCGACATTTCCGTTGATCGAGTTGGTGATGGAGTCAAGCCTGACGGTGCCCACTTCGTTGACCGTATTGCCGGTGCTGCTCTGCCCGAGATCCGCCTCCGAAAGGGCCACCAGGGCCTCGCTGGCAACGGCCAGAACTATCTGGTTTGCCTGGTTGTTCATGTTGCCAACGGACTGATTCACGTTCACGATGCCCCTGTTCTCCAAGATGGAGTTCGAGATCAGGGATTGCTTCTGCGGACCACCACCGGATTGTTCATGGGCCATCACGGAATTTCTTCTGTTTACCTGCTCCATAGATGCTTGGGAGTTGGCGAAGCCAACCACCCCTTCTCCCTCGGACCAGGAGATGGCCGCGCTGATGAGGTTCGCCTGGTTGATGGAATTGCCCACTTCCTGGTTCACGTTGACTATGCCGGTGTTGGCGTTGATCGAGCTACTGACTGTAGCGGTCCTGTAGATCATGTCATAGGTGCCTGCGTCTTTGTGCCTCGATACAGTATTTTTGGTGGCGGACTGGTTGAGGAGGCTGCTGGCCTCAGCTCCCTGGTTGCCTTCAACGGCTATATCGACGTTGACCCTGACCCCTTTGTTGATCTTGACCTTCTCGTTGACCGTGACGCTCTTTGTCTTTTCCACCGTCCCGGTGACATCCAAATCGGCGAAGGCATACCCCACCGCCCCCAGAAGGAATATTGCTGTCAATGCCAAAATTTTCTTCATCTCTCACACCTCCTTGTTTTTTACATGCCGTAAACCGAGGCAGAGATGTTGACGGCATTGAGCTGGTTGCCCAACACCCCCGCACTCTGGTTCACCTCGACCACGCCCATGTTCTCGTTTATGGATCCGGAGATGGTGGCGGTCTTGGTGGTATCAAATTCTCTGAAGCTGTTTCCGGCTATGGCCTGGCCGAGATCGGCCTCAGCAAGGGCCACAAGCCCGCTGAGGCTTACACCGAGGGTCAACACATTGCCCTGATTGGAGATGTTTCCGACCGATTGATTGACCATCACAACCCCGGTATTCGTGTTGATGGAACCCGTAATCACGGCATCCCTGTAAAGGATCTGGATGCTGTCTATGGTGTTTCCCTTCATCACCTGGCCTACCGATGTCTGGGCATGGGCAAAGCCATAGCCCTCAGCAGGGGGTTCGCCATTGCCATTATCAACGGCCGCAGAGAGCATGTTCGACTGATTCGCCATGTTCCCCGTGGCTTGGTTCAGATTCACAATTCCCATGTTGTTGAGTATCGAACCGAAAACCCCACTGGTCTTCTCAGCGCAGTTCTCACAGGCGAAGTTTCCCCTCTGGCTCTGATTCAGAACTGCATGGGCCTCGGCGGCTTTCTCCCCTTCCACATCCAGGGTCACATCGACAGAGACGTTCTTCTTTATGTTGATGATTTCCTCGACATCAACCGTCTTTTCCTTTGTCACCGTGCCGCTCACTCCCACATCTGCCAGAGCAGAAATCGCTCCGACAAATAGAAAACACAACATAATTGCCATTACCTTCAGTCCTTTCATCCTGACCTCCTCCTTTCAAAAGGTTTTTGATTAAATCGCCAAATCCCACAACTCATCCCAAAGCCTTTGCATCACCTCCTTTCTTTTTTTGAATTCTTACCACCCCACTATCCTCAAAACATTTACCTGAACGTTGCCGCATCCAGAAGATACATTGTCAATTCCTGTGCTCCTTTTGAGCTCGTCCCACAGAACGATCTTGCTGCTTTCTGAGATAATGGGAGTGATATTGCCTTCGCCCTGTCCCCGTATCTGTGACAATTCATCAGAAGTGAGTGGATGATTGACAGCTTCAAAAGGAATCCCTCCACCAGAAAGAGCCTTCGATGCACCACAAAATAGACAAAGACACAGACATACAATACCACACACACTCCAGAATCTGCGATGCATGGTTCAAATTGCTCGCAATTAGCATGCCATTGGGAAATTTTGCTGTGTTTTCACGAGAAGTGAAGGGAGGGAAGAGCAGAAATTGTAAAGAATTTTTACACTTGAACTTGACAATGTGCGTTGAATCTGCAAATTTCACAAAGGGTGAAAGGTGTAAAAATCTTTGACAGGAGGTAAGAAATGGTTAAGTTGAGGTTGATTGTTTTTGTGGTTTTGGTCCTTGCGGTGTTTAGTAATTCCCCGATGGCCCAGGAGTCCGGGGAGAAGAAGCCGGCTGAGGCCCTTTTGGCCGAGCAGGGAGGGGTCCTTTTGCCAAAGGGGGCGCTGGTCCTTGAGCCTTCCATCAAGTACAGCCATTTTTCGAGGCATCGCATTGCCATTTCGGGCTTTTCGATCCTTGAGGCGATAGTCATAGGGCGGATAGAGGTGAGGGATGTGAAGAGGGACATCCTTCAGTTCTCCCTGACGGGTCGTTATGGCCTTACCAATCGTTTGGAACTTGAGGCCGAGGTCCCTTATTTATTCGTGCACTATCGGGATCTGAGGAGGGCCGAGGGTGATGGTGGGCCCTACAAGGTTAGCGACAACGATATCGGGGATGTGGAGGGGGGCATTTATTATCATCTGATAAGGGAGAAGGGGTGGGTGCCCGATATAGTGGTGAACCTGAGGGTAAAGGCCCCTACCGGGAAGGATCCCTATGAGGTCGAACGCGAGGGCAACAGGTTAAAAGAACTTCCCACCGGCAATGGCCACTGGGGCCTCTCGGGGGGGTTTACGATGGTCAAGGCGAGTGATCCCGCGGTCTTCTTTGCGGGCCTTAACTACCAGTGGAACATAGAGCGCGATGTGGGAAAAGGTTATGGGAAGATCGATCCCGGCGACAGCGTCGAGTACAGCCTCGGCATGGCCTATGCCCTAAGTGAGCGATTCTCCCTCTCCACGTCCTTTCAGCAGCGCATAACCTTTGAGACCGAACAAAACGGCAAGGAGGACCCCGAGACTTACATGAACGTTGCCTCTGTGAATTTTGGCCTGAATTATTCCCTTTCCAAGACGGCGGGTTTGAACATCAATGTGGGGATCGGTCTGACCGAAGATTCCCCGGATTTCGAGGTGACCGTAAGCGTGCCCCTGAGGGTGTTTTAGTCCTTGGTGTGGATCCTGTAGCGTCTCATCAGGTTGTAAACGGTGGGGCGACTCACCCCGAGGATCTTCGCCGTGCGGGTGATGTTGTAGTTGGAGGCCTCCAGGGCCTGAAGGAGGCTCTCCTTTTCGATCCTCTGCCTGATTTCCTTTATGCCGGAAGGCCTCTTCGGGGCCTCAAGGGCCTGGATGGACAGGTCCTCGGGTCGGATCACCTCCGATTCGGAAATGAGGAGGGCCTTGCGGATCTTGTTTATCATCTCCCTGACGTTGCCGGGCCAGTGGTACTGCATTATGGCCTCAAGGGCCTCCCTGCTGAAGTGCTTCTTCGGACCGGGCTGATCCTCCTGGAGCTTCCTCAGGAAATAGGTGGCCAAAAGGACCTTGTCCTTTCCCCTTTCCCTCAGAGGGGGAAGGTCCACGATCACAACGCTCAAGCGGTAATAGAGGTCCTCCCTGAAGCGGCCCTTTTTGACCTCTTCCTCCAGGTTCCTGTTGGTCGCGGCGATGATCCTGGCATCGACGGTCCTGGTGGTCCTGGAGCCTATCCTCTCGACACTGCCATCCTCGAGGAACCTCAGCAGTTTAGCCTGAAGGGCAAGGGGCAGTTCCCCGATCTCGTCCAGAAACAGGGTGCCACCGTGGGCCTGTTCCACCTTGCCCTTCCTCGCGTTGTAAGCCCCGGTGAAGGCCCCCCGTTCGTAACCGAAGAGCTCGGCCTCGAGGAGGTTTTCCGGGATTGCGGCACAGTTTATGACCACGAAGGGCTTGTCGCGCCTCGGGCTCCTTTCGTGGATGGCCCTCGCCGTCAATTCCTTCCCGGTCCCGGTCTCGCCCAGGATGAGCACGGGAACATCAGTGGGGGCCACTTTCC
>QMLA01000087.1 GCA_003646585.1 Deltaproteobacteria bacterium
GAGGAGATAAGGGTCGAGGATGACCGGCTCTTTTCGGGGAAACCCCTCAAGGAATCGGGCCTCAGGGAGGAGTTCGGGGTGATCGTTGTGGCCGTGAGGAAGGCAACGGGTGAGGCCTTCTATAACCCCTCCCCCGAGATGGTCATCGAGAAAGGGGATGTGCTGATCGTGCTCGGTGAGAGGGGAGGTCTGCAGGAACTGGAGAGGGCCGTGAAGTTCTCCGAAGCCCGATGAAGGTCCATTTTGCAATACCCTACGCGATCCTCAAGGAAAGGCTCAGGGAGGTCATCTCGCTGGGACTCTGTCCCGAGATCTATTTCGATGCCAAGGCCCTGAAGGATGCGACCCCTGAGGAACTGGATCGCTTAAAGAGGACCCTCAGGGAGGCAAAGCTCACCTGCTCGATCCATGGCCCTTACATGGACCTCTCTCCGGGGGCCATGGACCCCGGGGTGAGGGACGTGACCCTGCGGAGGTTCATGGACACCTTGAGGGTGTCCGAGATCCTCGAGCCCTTAAACATCGTCTTTCACCCCGGTTACATCCCAATGGTCCACAGGGAATACCTGGGGCTGTGGATGGAGAAGGCGAGGGAGCTGTGGCTGCAGGTCTTCGAGGAGGCCCGCCGGATGGGGCTCAGGGTATCTCTTGAGAACGTCTTCGATGATACCCCGGAGGTCCTGCATGGGCTCCTGTCGGGGATGGAGGGGGAGGTGGGCTTCTGCCTAGATCCGGCCCACCAGCTCCTTTACAGCTCGACTCCCCTGCAGGAATGGATCCGTTCCATGGGGGATTTCCTTACAGAGGTTCACATCCACAACAACCATGGCTTCGCGGACGAGCACCTTCCCCCGGATGAGGGCGTTTTGGACTTCGGTCCCATCCTGAAGGGACTTCCCGGAGACAACCTCCTCTTGACCCTGGAGGTCCACCAGGAGGAGAAGGTTCTGAAAGGGTTTCGCGTCCTTCAGGGGCTTCTGGAGGAGATCGGATGGAGGAATTGAGAAAGGATGGCACGTGCTTCGTCTGCGGATCGGAAAACCCAAGGGGGCTGAAGATCCGGGTTCGGAGGTGGGAAAAGGGGGCGACATTTGAATTTGAGGCCGATGGGGTCTTCCGGGGTTGGAACAAGTACCTGCACGGAGGGGTGATAAGCCTGCTCTTTGACGAACTGCTGGGCTGGACCTCGCGCTATTTCGGCTACAAGGCCCTGACGGCCAGGCTTGAGGTCCGCTACCGCCGGCCCGTACCGGTAGGATCGAGGCTCACCTTCCGGGGGGAACTGGAGGGGGAAAGGAAGGGAGTCCTCTTCATCAGGACCCTCGCCCTCTTTGAGGACGGCACGGTTGCCGCCGAGGGCAAGGGCACGATGATGGTGGTGGGCAGGGAAGACTCCCCCTAATCCTCCAGGACGAAGATGACCTCCATCTTGACCCGATATTCGGCGATCTTGTCGTCCTTGACGGCTACCCGCAGCTCCTGGATCCTCAAGCCCGTTATGCCCCTCAGCGTCTTTATAGCCCTTTTGAAGCCCACCTGAATGGCATCCTCAAAGCTCTTGGGGGATCCAGCTATAATATGGGTCACCCTTGCAACCCTTCCCTCTGACATGGCGATACCTCCTGAGGGTTTTGCATCAACTATAACCGAGGGATGGATATTGTCAAAAGGAGGTAAATATGAGAAGCGTCCTTTTGGTCTGTATAGCCATCTTTCCCCTTCTGGTCTGCTCGGGGATCGTCTACACCGTCCTCTCCCTTTACATGGCCGAGCTCGGCACCACCAAAAGCCAGATCGGGCTCCTTTACACCTTCGGTGCCCTGGCGGGGGCCATAACCTCTCCCCTTTTGGGGAGACTCGGAGACAAGTGGGGAAGGAAACCCCTGCTTTTGGCCTCCATGGCCCTGTTCTCGACGGTCTTTGCGGGATTCGCCCTGGCGAGGAATCCGAAGGACCTGCTCTTCATCATGTTGCTTGAGGGATCGGCATGGGGAGCCCTTGGGACCTCGGCCAACGCCCTGATAGCTGACCTCGTGCCTCCGGAAAAGAGGGGAACGGCCCTTGGGGTTTACAATACGGCGTGGAACCTGGGGTGGATCATCGGGCCGGTGACAGGAGGGGTGCTCTCGGATTGCCTGGGGTTCAGGAAGACCTTCCTCCTTTCCTCCCTCTTCATCCTCGTGGGGTTCAGCCTCGGTTTGGCCCTCCTCCCCTCAAAAGCCGAAGTTTCCCAAGCTGGGTCAGGTGATGGGCCCGGCGGATCGGCTCCGGAAGCCTGAAGCCCTTGGTGGCACCCATCACCATCCTTATACTTCCCTCAAGGTCAATGCCATGACCCGGGGAGATGCAAATCGGCTTGACCCCCTCCCTGGTCCTAAGGAGGGCCCCCACAAGCTTCCCCCTGTAATACAGGGGGGAGAAGGCACCCCTTTGGGGCCCGGGATCCCGGGCTTCCCCAACCAGGACCTTCTTGGCGCAACCTATGGTCCTTATCCCCAGGACCACCCCGAGGTGGCTCGCAAGGCCCAGCCCCCTCGGATGGGCGATACCCTGGCCATCGACAAAGAGGATATCGGGGAGACATCCCAGGGAATCGAAGGCCTTCCGAAGGAGGGGAACTTCCCTGAAGGAAAGAAAGCCCGGAATGTATGGGAACCTGACCCTGTCGACGATGACCCTGTCTTCCAGGGGTTCGAGCTCAGGCCAGCTCATCACACAGATGGCCGCTATCCCGAATTCTCCCGCATAACCCACATCCGCACCCCCTACTCTCTTGGGATCCTTGGACAGGGGTTCTATCCTCACCTCTTTGGCGAGCTGCTCCTGGAAAGACCTGTAGGGATGTAGGTCAAGGGATTTCCCGAAGCCTTCCATCGGCTACCTTGAGGAGGAAGGGAGAAGGGGGAGTTTTGCCTCCGAGGATTGAGAGCATCGCCCGAAAGCCCATGAAGGCAAAGGGGTCCGGATCGCGTCCGTAGGCCTCCCTGAAATCGCGCACAAAGGATCTCACCTCCGCCCTCTGGCTGCCCTTGAAAAAGGGACAGCTTATCACCGCCCCCTCGAGATACCTCCCGCACAGGGAGAGGAGCCTCTCGGGATCCGAAACCTTTAGTCCCAAAAGGCCGACCTCGAGGTCCAAGTAGGCCAGCTGTGATGCCACAAGGCAGAGGACCTCCTCGTCTTCTGTAACCAGGAGGGCCTCAGGTAAGGCCTCCGCTTCCTTGAGATCGGAAAGGACCGGGCCGAAGTCCACCGTGCCCTTTCTGTAAGCCCTGAGGAGGGAAACCTCCAAGCCCCTCTCCTTCGCCAACTCCTGGACCATCAGGGCCATTGCCCGTCCCTGAGGGGTCGAGGGATAAAGGACGCCGATTTTGGCCATACCCTCGCGCCTGGCCTCCTCCAGGAGGGCCCCCATCTCCCTTTCGGCCTCCCTCCACCCCGAAAGGACCTCGTGCCTGCCCTCTCCCATCTGCACCGTTCTTGCTCCCTCCGGGGAAAGGGGGCCTATAATCGCATCCACCCCCTCCATATTCCCCAGCCCCTCAAGGACTCCTTGGGCGGTGCCATCGGTGTCCCTTATGAGGAACCTGACCTTGGTCATGCGCCTTGGCCCGAAGATGCCTGCAGCAAGGAAGGCACCCCTCATCACCGAACGGCCTTGTCGGCCATATCTTCCCGAAAGGGGCAGAAGGAGCCCTACCTTCACTTCCTCCCCTTTGCGTTCCACAAGCTCAAGCCACACCTCCTCCAGCAATCCCCCGAATCCCTTTCCCTCGGCCTCCTCCTGCACCTCCTGGAGGATCTCCTCTGCCTCCTTTAGCCTGCCCCAGCGGATCTGCTCACGAGCAAGGACGAGGCTCGCATAGATCCCAAAGTCCTCCTCCCCCCACTGCCTCATAACCTCCTTCAGTTCCTCCGGCCCAAGGGTGGCTATGAGCCCGAGGGCCTCATCCCTCGCTTTCCCCTGACCCTTCTGCATCAGGAGATCGTAATAACGGAGGGCCTTAAAGGGGTCCCTCTGCCGCAGTTGCCGTGAGAGGAACCACAGGACCTCGAGCTTCTCCTGGAGGGGAAGGCCCTCCATGAGGAGCTTTTGGGAAAGCTCGAGGGCCTCCTCGGTCTTCCCCATTTCCCTCAGGGACCTCACCAGATAAAGGAGGGCATCCTTGCGGTGGACGGACCGGGGATAACGCTTGAGGAATTCCTCAAGCCTCCGGGCAGCCTCCCGGAAATGCCCGAGCTTGAAATGGGCCAAGGCGAGCACATAGAGGCCTTCCTCCATCTGGGGAATCTCAGGCCTTTTGAGCCTCAGGGACTCGAGTCCCCTGATGGCCTCCTGTAGTCTCCCCTCCCGATAGGCCTGAAGGCACTGCTGGAGCCTTTGTCCCGGTTCTTCCCTCGGTCGCGGGACCTCCACAGGCCTTCTGGGCGGAGCGCAGGAAAGGATCGCTAAGAACAAGAGGACAAGGGTCCCCCTAAGTCCCCTCCTCCAGGACATATATCTCGGGGAGTTCCCTGTAACGT
The DNA here is from genome assembly GCA_003646585.1 of Deltaproteobacteria bacterium. GTDB lineage: Bacteria > Desulfobacterota > B13-G15 > B13-G15 > B13-G15 > B73-G16. Next base: position 4,525 of record QMLA01000087.1, read on the forward strand.
TCGGCATAATCTATCCCATAACCGACTATAAACCCCTCCTCTATCTCAAACCCCACATAGTCCACCCGGACCTCGACCTCGCGCCGGGCCCTTTTGTCCACCAGGGCACAGACCCTGAGGCTGGAAGGCCCCTGAGCCCTGAGCTCCTCCAGGAGGAACTTGAGGCTCAACCCGGTATCCACGATATCCTCCACCACTATGACATCCCTACCCCGGATATCGCTCTCCAATTCCTTGGTCATCCTCACCACCCCCGAGGTCTCTGTGCGGCAGCCGTAGCTCGATAACCTCACAAAGTCCACCTCCACGGGGATGGAGAGGTGCCTCAGGAGATCCGCCAGAAACATGAAGGCCCCCTTGAGGACCCCTATCAACAGGGGGCATCTCCCCCGGTAATCGGAGGATATCTCCGCCCCCAACCTCCTGACAGCCTCCTCGATCTGGTCCCGCGAGAAGAGAAGCTTCAGTCCCTCTGGCATCCTCAAAGGGCGGGCTCAAGGACCACGATCTCGGTCCCGCTGACTTCGAAGTCCTCGGGGCCGAAGCTGATACTGCTTGAACCAACCTTCCTCACCCGTTCCTTTCCCTTCAGGAACTCCTCGACCCCGGCGATGGGAAAGTTGCATTTGGGGGTCTTGTAATGCATGGGTATGACCTTCTTGGGCCTGAGCTGTTGCACGATCCGGGAAGCCTCCTGCGCATCGATGGTGAAGTAACCGCCCACTGGGAGGAGCAGGAGGCTTCCCGGATCGTGCAACAGCTCAGGCCCAAGAAGGTCATACCCATGCATTACAAGACCCCCAAA
>QMLA01000088.1 GCA_003646585.1 Deltaproteobacteria bacterium
ATGCTCAATCGGATGGGGATCACCGTCGACCCTGCCCGTCTCAAGGTGAAGAACGTGGCTGCGGTGATGGTCACGGCAAAGCTGCCACCTTTCGCCAAACCCGGCAGCAGGATCGATGTGACCGTCTCCTCCATCGGGGATGCCACAAGCCTCCAAGGCGGCACCCTCCTTCTCACCCCCCTTAAGGGGCCTGATGGAAAGGTCTATGCCGTTGCCCAGGGGCCTGTCCTGGTGGGAGGGATGGCCGCAGCAGGGGCAGCAGCACAGGTTGCCGTCAACATCCCCACAGTGGGGAAGATCCCCGGAGGGGCCGTCGTTGAGAGGGAAGTGCCGCTGAGCCTCAATTACAGGGAAGAACTGAGGCTGAACCTCTACAGGCCTGACTTCACCACGGCTAAAAGGGTCGAAGAGGCCATCGACCGTGCCTTCGGTCAGGACCTGGCGAAGGTCATGGATGCGGGCACAATCCTCGTGAGGGTCCCCCCCGATAAGAGGAACGAGGTACCCTCCTTCATCGCATCCATCGAAGGTCTGAGGGTAACAGCCGATTCCGTGGCCAAGGTCGTGGTGGATGAAAGGACAGGCACCATCGTGATCGGTGAGGGGGTGAGGATAAGACCCGTTGCCGTCTCCCATGGCAGCATCACCGTGGAGATCAAGGAAAGGCCCTGGGTCTCACAACCCGAACCCTTTGCTCCGGGCGAAACGGTCGTGGTCCCCGAAACGGAGGTCGAGGTCAGGGAGGAAAAGGGACATGTGGCCATGGTCCAAGGGGCGACGGTTGGCGAATTGGTCAGGGCCCTCAATGCCCTGGGTGTAACCACCAGGGACCTCATCTCGATCCTTCAGGCCATAAGGGCTGCCGGGGCCCTGGAAGGGGAACTGGAGGTCATCTGATGGAAGTGCTCCTCATAGGGTTCGAACCCTATCTTTTCCGAAAGGACCCGAAGGAGGTCTGTCAGGCCTTTGAGGCCCTGTTTCTGGAGAGACTCCTTCAGGCCATGGATCGGACCGTAGGGCGCTCGGGGCTCTTTCCCGAGACCACCGCCTCCAGGATTTACCGTTCCCTGTGGTATCAGGCCCTGGCCTATGAGATGGCAAGGGCAGGGGGACTCGGACTGTCGGAGAGGTTGCTCAAAGAACTGAGAGGGGCTAAAGTTTTTCCCCACAATGCCGATGGGGAAAACGGGAGGGATGGGCCATGAGGATAGGGGAAAAACCACCTATAGGCCTTGAGGATTACATAAGGCAGCAACTAAGGGGAGTGACTGAAAAGGTCAGGGCCGAACGGGAGGACCGCGCCCACAGGGTCAGGGGACAAGGCGAAAAGGTCGCCATCTCCCAGGAAGCCCAGGAATTGGTGGAATTGCTCCGCAGGGCCAAGGAGATACCCGAGGTCCGGATGGAACTGGTGAGAAGGTTGAGGGAGGCCATTCAGAAAGGGACTTACGAGGTCTCCTCCCGGGATGTGGCCACCAAGATGATCCTCGAATCCCTTTACGAAGTGCTGGGAAGATGAGCAACCTTTTGGAGCTTTACAGAGAACAGATAAGGCTGCTCGAAGAGCTACTGGAGCTCTTGAGGCGTGATGCCCAGATCATCAAGAGCGGGTCGGTGGAGGCCCTCGATGAGCTCATCGAAAGCAACAAGAAGAAGGAAACCCTCGCCCTGAAGGTGAAGGTCATAGAGGAAGAGAAGAGGCGCCTTGAAGCGGATCAGGGACAGGCCGAAGAGTTCGAGGACAGGATCAGGGCCATCGTCCAGGAGATCGCCCAGCAGGGAGAAAGGAATCGGGTGATGCTGGAGGGGTCTCTGTCGCTGGTCAGGGCGATGCTCGGGGTGCTTTTGCCGCCTCAGGCCTACACCCCTCAGGGTAGGCCCCTTTCCGAGATACTTTCCAGATCGAGGGGCAAGTACTGATGTTCCTCTGGGCCCTTGAGGTCGCAAAATCGGCGCTTTTCGCCCAGCAGACTTCAATCTATGTCACCTCCCACAACATCGCCAACGTGAACACCCCCGAATATTCCCGACAGCAGGCGGTTCTCTCTACCCTAGGCCCGGTGAACCTGCCGGTTGGATATCTCGGCCGCGGGGTGTGGGTTGAGGAAGTGAGGAGAATCTATGATCGGTTCCTATCGCTTCAGATCAACTCCCAGCAGTCCGAAAAGACCTACTGGGAGACTTATCACACCACCCTTTCCTTCCTTGAGGGGATTCTCGGGAGTTCGGAACAAGAGGGCCTTGGCACCCTAATGGATGAGTTTTTCAACGCCTGGCATGATTTAAGCCTCAATCCCCAGGGATATGCCGAAAGGACAGCCCTTTTGGCCGTCTCTGACAACTTGGTGAAGTTCATAAACTACAAGGCGAAGCAGCTCTCATCGGTCAAAAGTAACATCAATCAGGAAATTGACACCGTCATCCAGGATGTAAACCGCATCATCTCCGAAATCGCCAGGATCAATGGCCTCCTGAGGAGAGGCAGAAACGACCTGTTCGACGAAAGGGATGGTCTCCTGAGGGAACTGGCCCAATATCTGGATTTCACCGTCCTTGAGGACTCCCAGGGGAGGGTCTCGGTCCTGGTGGGGGGGATACCCCTTGTGGAGGGGCTGGAGACCCGCCAGTTGGAGATGGAGGAGACTCAAGAGGGGGTCAAGGTTTATCTCACGGATTCCGGGGTGCGGTTCGAGATAACCTCCTTCATTTCGAGCGGAAAACTCGGGGCATTGCTCAGGGTGCGCAATCAGATCTATGGGGAGATAACCTCAAACCTCGATGAGCTGGCAAGGAGGATCATCTACGAGGTGAACCGCTTCCACAGCGAGGGCGAAGGATTGAGCAGATACAGTTCGGTGGAGGGAGTTTACGCAGTAACCGATCCGGACTCACCCTTGCAACAGGCCGGATTGCCCTTTGAGGTCCCTCAAGGAAGTTTTCCCATCCGGATCTATGATGCCAACGGGACGCTGATTCAAAGCGGCTCCATATCGGTGGATCCCTCCTCCGATTCCCTCAACGATCTGGTGGACCGCATAAATAACGCTTTTACGGGTTACCTGCAGGCCAGGGTAGAGGAGGGAAAGCTCATCATAGAGGCCCAGGGTACCTATTCCTTCGGTTTCGCCAGGGGAGATCAGGATCCTTCGGGAATCCTTGCCGCTTTGGGGATCAATGTCTTTTTCGTGGGGGAGGATGCGAGCACAATGGAGATCAACTCCCTCTTGCGGGATTCTCCCGAGTACATAGCCGCTTCCTCCCTCCCTTCAAGCCCGGGGGACAATTCCAATGCCCTTCAGATAGCGGAACTTCAAACCCAACAGGTGACCTTCCAGAGGGCCGGGGCATCAGGCCAAACGGTGACCACCTTCAAGGACTTCTATGCCTCTATCGTCGGGGACATCGGGCTCAAGTCCAAGGATGCCATGAACAGGTTTGAGACCGCCGAAGGGCTGTTGCAATCGCTGGAGAACAGGCGCCAGGAGATCTCCGGGGTCTCCATGGACGAGGAGGTGATAAATCTGATGAGGCTTCAGCGGTCATATGAGGCGGCAACAAAGATCATTGGGATCGTCGATGAACTTTTGGAAACCCTAATTGCCTTGAGGTGATGCCATGTTCAGCAGGATCACCAATAACATGATTTTCTTCAATGCCCTTTACCACCTCACCCGAAACGGGCGCAATATATGGTGCCTGCAGGCCCAGACGGCATCGGGCAAAAGGATCCTCGAGCCCTCCGATGATCCCATAGGGATGATGATGGCCATAAGGCTCAAGGGGCAGCTTGAGCGCTTTCAACAGTACAAGCGCAACATAGATTTCGGCCTGAGGTGGTTGAACTACACTGAGTCCGTCCTCAACGACCTCGAAGAACTCATCAACAAAGCCCGCGAGGTGGCGGTCACCCAAGCCTCGGACACCGCAAGTGCTGACACCCGTGAGGCATCAGCCGCTTACATCAGGGGGTTGCGGGAAACCGTGCTTCAGCTGGCCAACTCAACCTACGAAGGCAGGTACATCTTCTCGGGACTGAGCGGCAATCAGGCCTATCAGGACGATGGCACTTATCTGGGAGATACTCAGTCCTTCCAAATAGCCGTGAGCGAGGGGGTTTATGTGAGGATCAACCTCACCGGGCCCGAGGTCTTTGGTACCACCACCAACCTCATCCAGGACCTGGATCGGTTCTCTCAGGCCCTTGAAACGAATGATCTGCAGGGGATCTCCCAGGCCCTAGATTACCTCGATGAGGCCTTAAACCGCGTGATCGAGGCCAGGTCACGGGTTGGGGCCTGGTATTCGCAATTGGAATCCTACAGGACGATCCTTAACGATCGGACGATAAAGATTACAGAGAGCCTCTCCGAAATCGTAGATGCCGATCTTGCCAAGGTCATAAGCGAACTGTCCTCCAGAGAACTTGCCTATCGGGCGACACTCCTTGCCACAAGAAGGCTCTTTGATGAAACCTTGATCTCTCTGCTCAGATAAAATAGTATTGGTAAGTCAACATGACCCAACGGGAAGGTAATGAAGATTCTCGTAGTGGATGATTTTGCCACTATGCGGGCCATTACCAAGAAAATCCTCAAGGATTTGGGTTACAAGGACATAGTGGAGGCGGAAAACGGAGAGGAAGCTTTAAAGATCCTGAAATCCGAAAGGATCGATCTGGTCATCTCGGATTGGAACATGCCCAAGATGGACGGATTGGCCCTTCTTAAGGCCATCAGATCGGATCCCGAGCTGAAGGACACCCTGGTCATGATGGTGACTGCCGAGGCAGAAAAGCAGAAGGTCCTTGAGGCCGTGAAGCTCGGGGTAAACGGTTACGTGGTCAAGCCCTTCACCCCCGAAACCCTTGAGGAGAAGATCAAGAAGGTCTTGTCCCAAAAGAAGAGCTGATGCCACAGTTTCAGGAGCTCCAGCAGTCCGTAGATGGGGCATCACGTCTCCTTGATGAGGCGAATTTCGAAGACTTGCCCTCTCTGGGGCCGCTGCTGGAGAGGCTTGAGGGCCTCATCGATCTATGCAGGGGCTATCCGAGCGCGGAGGATCTGGCAAGGGCCCTTAAGGGCGTACTGGAGAAGGCCGTCTTCGAGGAGATCCCCCCCGAAAGGGCAAAAAGGCTCCTGCGGGAGGGACTCACGGCCTTAAAAGGGGTCAGTGAGGGAAGTCCTCCTTCAGAAGTCCTCCTTCAAGAATTGAAATCCCTGGGACTTCTGCCCGAGGAATATTCCTTCAGCCCCCCTCCTGAAGAAGGTCAGGACCTGCAAGGGCTGCTGGATGAGCTGGCGTACCGATTCCTCAC
>QMLA01000089.1 GCA_003646585.1 Deltaproteobacteria bacterium
GGGTGCTCTCTACATGGATGTGGGAGTCCACAAAGCCCGGCGTTGCGAACAGTCCCCTGGCCTCAAAGACCTCCCTCGCCCTCAATTCCTCGTGGGCGATGATCCATCCCCGGTGGATGGCCAGGGGAATCTCGGAGACCTCGAGGTTGAGGATATCGACAAGTCTTATCCCCTTGAGGAGGAGTTCACAGGGCTTCCCTCCCTCGAAGATCTCCCTGAGCTCCTTGGCCCAGCTCAGAGGCCCAGTTCCTGATCGATGGATTTCATCGCCCGAAGGCATATGGATATGAACTCCTCAAGGCTCAGGCCGATCTCCTCACAGGACCTTATCTGCTCCCTGTTGGCCCCGCGAGCGAAGCTCTTTTCCTTGAACCTGTTCATCACAAACCGTTCATCCACGGCCTCCAGGCGCCTTTTGGGATGCATGAGGGTTGCGGCCACAATGAGCCCGGTCAGGGGATCCACGGCATAGAGGGCCTTTGCCATGAGGCTCTCCCTCGGGGCCTTGTCGGCATGGGCCTTGATGGCCGTGATGATTTCCTCGGGGACCTTCCCCGAAAGCATTTCGGCGGTCCTCAGGCCGTGCTCTTCTGGCCTGTCCTTTGTGAGATCGTAATCCAGGTCGTGGAGCAGACCTGCAAGGCCCCACAGTTCCTCGTCCTGGCCGAAATGCCGGGCCAGCTCCCTCATGCAAGCCTCAACGGCAAGCATGTGTTTCACGAGGTTCTGGTTCTTGACCTTTTCCCGAACCATGGCCAGTGCCGTCTGCCTTTCCATCTTCAAACCTCCTCCCGGAAAAGGATAAACTAATTTCCCAAAGGAGGGAAAGCCCCATGTCCCGAGAGGAAGCCTATCGGAGGTTGGAGGCGAAAGCCCGGGAGCTCGGGGCCGATCTCTTCGGGGTGGCGGACCTGAGGGGAAAGTCCTTAAAGGTATTGGAGCTTCCGGAAGATATCTGCAACAGGTTACCCTACGGGATCTCTATGGGGATAGCCCTTTGCAGCGGGGTAATCGAGGAGATAGTTGATCATCCCACGCTTTTTTACCTCCACCATTATCGACAGGCCAATTACATCCTGGATCAAATGGCCTTCAGGATTTCCAAGATGATAGAGGAAATGGGCGGGAAGGCCCTTCCCATTGCTGCCTCGCAAATTGTGGACTGGGAAAGGCAACAGGCCCATTTCGACCACAAGACCCTGGCCGAACTCGCAGGGCTTGGCTGGCGGGGCAGGAACAATCTGCTTGTAACCCCCAAGTATGGTGCCAGAGTGCGCCTCGTGAGCATCCTCACCGACCTCCCCCTCAGGGTCGATGGCCCTTACCGGGGACCGAGGTGCGGAGATTGCACAAGCTGCATTGAGGCCTGTCCCGTGGGGGCCATAAAGGAGGATCCGAAGGATTTTGACCACATAAGGTGTTTCGAGAAACTGAAGGAATTCCGGAGGAAATACAACGTCGGACAGTACATCTGCGGGATCTGCATTAAGGCGTGTGGGCCGAAGCTTTAAAGGATCCTCCGAGGGACCGTATAGACCCGCATCCTCTCATCCCTCGCAGAGCCCACAACGGTAATGTTCAGCCTTTGGGCAAGCTCCAGGGCCTTATCGGTGGGGGAGGCAAGGGATGCGATGAGGGGTACCTTTCTTCTTGCGGCCTTAAGGACCATTTCCGAAGAGATCCTTCCGCTCAAAAACAGGAACAACCCCCTTGGGGATGATCCCTTCATGAGGCAGTGACCAAAGACCTTGTCCACGGCATTGTGTCTGCCCAGATCCTCCCTGAATACGAGGATTTCCCGCGTATCGGAAAGGGCGGCACTGTGGACCCCATGGGTCACTTTCCAGACCTCGGAGGAGTCTTCAAAACGCCGGGCCAGTTCGAGGATCCTTGTGGCTTTGACCCTTTCTGAGAGGGGCACCGGATCGAGATCCAGCTCCCGGAGGGAACTCCTTCCTCCCCCTGAGGTTATCGCATGGGCCGGGCTCTGGACCTGTCCCTTCAATTTGAGCCACACATTTCCCTGCCTTTCCACTATATCTTCCACCTCCCCCATATCCTTCAGAACCCCTTCGGATTCGAGAAAGCCCAGGGCAAGTTCCGTGAGGTCGGATGGGGAACAGAAGAGGGTAACCCAGGGATTCCCGTTGACAAAGATCGTCAATGTGTGCTCTATGGCAACCGAACCCTTTGAGGTGTGTCTTGCACCGTCGGAGGATATTTCCAGGTATTGCAGGTCCCTTTTCACGGTCGATGATTTTATCACCTTGTAAGGGTGAAGGGTAAGGACGTAAGATCCAGAAGGGAGTTTTGAGGATGGTTTCCCTCATTGAGTGGGCTTCCCTCTTTAAGAACCTCAGGGGGGTAGTGCTCTTCCCGAAGGAGCCAGATGAGGGGAAGGTGAAGTGGCTTGTGCGCAAGCATCGCTACAGGCGCCTTGGGATTGCCCCTTCCTTCAGCCCCCTGGTCGAGCAGCCGGCCTTAAGGAAGGTCCCCTTTGTGACGCTTTCCTTTCCCGCCGAGGAGCTCCAAAGGCTTTCGGAGATCCTCTCCAGGAAAGCCGAAAAGTATGTAGTGGAATCGCTCATCCTCTCCTGTTGTTATTCCTCACCCCTCATTGTGACCGATGAGAGGCTGTTTGTGGACCTTGAGCCTTTCGTCCTCTGGAGCCTCAGGAGCAATCAGCGGCTTGGCGAGAAGGACCTGATCTTCCACCTCCGGGTGGCTTCCTATGTCATCATCGACTTCTTCGCACTTGCGAAAGAGGCCTATGAGGCCCTCGGGGACCTGAAGAAGCTCAGAAAACATTGCGAAAAGCGCAGGAAGGCCTCCGAGAAGGACGGCAGAAAGCGTTTTTGGAGGATCCCGGAGGACCCCGAGGGGAAGATCATCTGTGCCTATCTTGACCTTTTGCCTGCACTTCTGGAGGAACTCGAGGGAGGAAACCCTTCTGCCGCTTCCCTGATCCGGAGTGAGTGGACGGCCTTTGCCCTGCCCATAACTTGTGCCTTCTCCTTGGGAGGACAGGGTGGGGATTGAGGGACAGAGGATTGTAAGGGCCACAGGGGTGTTTGCAGGGGCGACGCTTTTGAGTCGCATCCTCGGGCTCCTGAGGGACATAGCCATTTCCTGGGTCTTCGGCGCGGGGACCATGACCGATGCCTTTTTCGTGGCCTTTGCAATTCCCAACTTCTTCAGGCGTCTGGTAGGCGAGGGATCCCTGACGGTGGCCGTTGTACCCGTCTATACCGATTACCTCACGGGGAAAAAGGAAGGAAGGGAGGAGGCCTTCAGGGCCATCCTGGGGGCGACGACCCTTGTGCTGGTGATCCTGGTTGGGGTGGGGATATGGGCATCGCCCCTTTTGGTGAGGCTTCAGGTCTTTGGATGGGAGAATGCGAGGACCCTTTCCCTGACGGCCGACCTCACCAGGATCTGCTTCCCTTACCTTTTTTTCATCTCCCTAGTGGCCCTCATGATGGGTGTCCTCAATGCCCATGGTCACTTTTTCGCTCCCGCCGTTTCACCATGTCTTCTGAACCTCTCGCTCATCGGGGGGGCCATCGTAAGCCCGCTTTTCAATCCCCCTGTTTTGGCCCTTGCCTGGGGGGTGGTCCTGGGAGGGATATTGCAGCTGCTTCTGCAGATCCCCTTTGTCACCCGCAAGGGCCTTCCGGTCTATCCCGCCTTTGACCTCGGACATCCTGCCGTGAGGGAGGTCGGGAAGTTCATGCTCCCGATGGTCTTTGCGGCCTCCGTGTTCCAGATAAATCAGATAGTGAATCGCCTCTTGGCTTCTTACCTTCCCCATGGGAGCATCTCTTACCTTTATTACGCTGACAGGATCTTCGAACTGCCCATAGGCCTTTTTGCCGTGGCCCTCGGGGTTGCGGTTCTGCCCAGCTTTTCGCGATACGTGAGCCGGGGGGATTTGGGGGGATTGAGGACCGAGGTCACCGATTCCCTGAGGCTCTCCCTCTTCCTCACCTTCCCCTCCATGATCCTCCTCCTTGCCTTCGGCAAGCCCATTGTGACTGTGATCTTCCAGCACGGGGCCTTTGGTCCTCGGGATTCCGTCCTTACCGCTCAGGCCCTCCTGGCCTATTCGGTGGGTCTCTGGGCCTATGGGGGGATCCAGGTCCTGTCGCGGGCCTTCTATGCCCTGAAGGACCCCAAGACCCCTGTGAAGGCCGCCCTTGTGGCCTCGGGGGTGAACCTCACGTTCGGGATGCTGCTTATGGGTCCCCTGAGGCATTCTGGTCTCGCCCTCGCCAATTCCCTCTCGGCTGTTTGCAATTTTCTCCTGCTGTTCCTCTGGTTTGACAAAAGGATCGGCTTCCACAAAAGAGAACTCGTAAGGGGGGTGGGGTCCACATTGCTTTGCTCCCTGCCCGTAATTCCCTGGCTCCTTTTCGTCAAGGGCATGGGGGAGTGGCTTTCAGAAGGGTCATCCTTCGGGGGCGTTTTGCTGCTTTTACTTGGGGTCTTCGGCGCCCTGGGGATCTTTCTGGGATTGTCGTTCCTCAGTGGTTCTCGGGAGCTAAGAGGCCTTCTCTCCGGTGTCTTTGGACGGATTCCCTCAACTCCTGAGGAGTAACCACAGCCGTTCCCAGCTTTCCGACCACTACCCCTGCGGCGCAATTGGCGATGGCGGAGGCCTCGAGATAGTCCAGGCCTGAAGCCAGACAGAGGCTCAGCACCGCCGCCACCGTGTCACCGGCCCCTGTAACGTCGTAAACCTCCCTGGCAACAGTGGGTATCGGGACCATCTGCTTGCGAGGAACAAAGAGGGCCATGCCCTCCTCACCGCGGGTGATGAGCAAGGCCTCCAGACGGAAGCGCTTAAGGATCTTTCGCCCCGCCTCTTTGAGGGTCATCTGATCCAGAATCTTCATCCCCGCCGCTGCCTCTGCCTCCCGGAGGTTGGGGGTCATGATGCTTGCGCCGCGGTAAAGGTGGAAATTGCCCACCTTGGGGTCCACCACCACCTTTTTGGGCCTCTCCCCCTTCAGCCCCAATACCTCCTCCATAACCCCCCTGGTTATGACTCCCTTGCCGTAATCGGAAATGAGCACACAGTCCACCTCATCCCAGAGCTCCCTCAGGTGTTGTCTGATCTTCTGCTCCTCGGGAGCCGGCAGGGGGGTTCGTCTCTCTCGGTCAAACCTGACCACTTGCTGTCCCCCGGCTATCACCCTCGTCTTTATGGTGGTGGGCCTTCCCCCGTCCACCAC
>QMLA01000090.1 GCA_003646585.1 Deltaproteobacteria bacterium
CGACCCCCCGTAATCCTTCCCGTCGCTGTTTAAGACCTCTCGCCAGAAGCCGGCTCTGGGAACCCCTATGCGGTAATCGGTCCGCGGAACCGGAGTGAAGTTGAAGACACAGAGCAGGGTGCTTCCTTCAGCCTGCCTGAGGAAGCTGATTATGCTATTTTCCCGATCGCCGAAATCGACCCAGCGGAAACCCTCAGGGGAGAAATCCGAACTGTAGAGGGCAGGTTCTTGCCTGTAAAGATGGTTCAGGTCCCTCAACCATGACTTAAGCCCCCGATTAAGCGGGTCATCCAGGAGCTGCCACGGCAGTTCCCCCTCGTGGTTCCATTCACAGGTCTGGCCGAACTCCTGTCCCATGAAGAGGAGTTTCTTGCCTGGCTGAGCGTACATGTATCCGTAAAGGAGCCTCAGATTTGCGAACTTCTGCCACCTGTCACCGGGCATCTTCTGATAGAGGGACCCCTTCTGGTGGACCACCTCATCGTGGGAGAGGGGCAAAAGGAAGTTCTCCCCGAAGGCATAAAGGAGCCTGAAGGTAAGAAGCTCATGGTGGTATTTCCTGAAGAGGGGATCGCAGGACATGTACTTTAAGGTGTCATGCATCCAGCCCATGTCCCACTTGAGCCCAAAGCCCAGGCCCCCGATGTATGTGGGCCTTGTGACCATGGGCCAGGCGGTGGATTCCTCGGCGATGGTCTGAACATCGGGAAAACTCCTGTAGACTTCCTCATTCAGAAGCCTTATGAAGTGGATGGCCTCGAGATTTTCCCTGCCTCCATAGGGATTGGGAATCCACTGGCCGTTTTCCCTCGAGAAATCCAGATAGAGCATTGAGGCCACCGCATCCACCCTCAGGCCATCGGCGTGGTATTTGTCGAGCCAAAACAGGGCGCTCGATATGAGGAAGCTCCGGACCTCATTTCTGCCGTAATTGAAGATGAAGCTGTCCCAGTCGGGATGAAGCCCCTTTCTGGGATCGGCGTGCTCATAAAGGTGGGTCCCATCGAAAAAGGAAAGGCCGTGCTCGTCCCTGGGGAAGTGCGAAGGGACCCAATCCAGGATTACACCGATATCGTGTCTGTGCAGGTAATCTATGAGATACATGAAATCCTGCGGATTCCCATAACGGCTTGTGGGGGCATAATAGCCGGTGACCTGATATCCCCAGGATCCGTAAAAGGGATGCTCCATAACCGGGAGGAACTCAAGGTGGGTGAATCCCATATCCTTCACATATTCGGCAAGAAGGGGGGCGAGCTCCCGGTAATTCAGAAATCCTTCCCGTTTTCTGCGCCATGAGCCAAGGTGGACCTCATAGATGCTCATGGGGGCATCAAGGGAGTTTTTGCTGGCACGGGTGGCCATCCAGCTTCCATCCCCCCAGCCATACTGGAGGTCCCAAACCACCGAGGCAGTCCCGGGAGGGACCTCGTGCAGAAACCCCACCGGATCGCCCTTATCCACCCGGTAATCGCCATACTGGCCGAGGATATGATACTTGTAACGGCACCCGATCCAGACCCCAGGGATGAAGCCCTCCCAGATCCCCGAACTTCCTCTCGGCTTCAGGGGATGGCTGTTTTTGCTCCAGCCGTTAAAATCCCCCATCACCCAAACACCTCTGGCCGAAGGGGCCCAGAGGGCAAAGTAGACGCCTTGCTGCTCATCGACCCTTAAGGGATGGGCCCCGAGCTTTTCGTAAATCCTGAAGTGATTGCCCTGGGAAAACAGATGGAGGTCAAAGTCGGTGAGGAGGGTTATGTCGTGTCTAACCCTGGTCATTCTTCCTCAGGCACTCCTCAAGCTCCAGGGGCCTTATGGGATTGCGGATGTATCTTTTTGCCAGAGATTGATAAAGTTCCCTCACCCATGAGAAATACTGCCGCTCCTCCTCCCTCACATCCCTGATCCTCCTTGGAGGACTCCCGATAAAGACACCACCTGCACCAAGCCTCTCCCTCTGTCTCACCACCGTCCCCTCCCCGATAAGGGACCCGCGGCCCACTTCTGACCTCAAGCTGAGCACGGCCCCCATCCCCACCAGGACCTCCTCCTCAAGGAGCGAGGCATGCACTATGGCACCATGGCCCACAATGGTCCCCCGCTTTATATAGCAGACCTCCCCCGGCGGGGCATGGACTATGACTCCTTCCTCGATCACCACATCATCCTCGATGAGGATTCTACCATAGTCCCCTCTCAGGATCGCCCCATGGCCGATGTAACAGCGATCCCCTATGAACACATCCCCGAGCACGATGGCCGTCTCGCTGACATAGCTATCTGAACCCACCGATGGCCTCTTCCCCTCAAATTCAAACAACATCTTTCCCCTCCAGGGTCCTCAAAAAGGTCTCAATGAGCTTTCCCATATAGTGTTTGAGATATACCTTTGCCTCCTCCCAGAGCGAAGGAGCGGTTTCCAGACACCCTAAGATCCTGTCCCAGGGGTCATCCCAGGGGTGGTCCAGACGGTACTCCCCTTCGGAGAACCAGTACTTGCCCAGGCGGGGACGGCTGTCCTTGAAGGGCCAGTGCTCTTTAAAGGAGAAGAACCGCCTGAGGGCATCCCGCAAGGGGGGTTCGAGGTGCTGGGGTTTGACAGCATGGCCGATCCCATCGGCCAGAATCCTCAGGCTTTCCCTCACGAAATCCAGATCCGTGATCACCAGCCCGTAAAGGTACCAGTCATCAAGCACCCTTATGACCACCCCCTTTTCGGCCTCAGAAAGATAGGTATGACTCAGACAGAGGTGTCCGGCACATAGCTTCCTCCCGTAGGGAGAGACATCCCTCAGATCCTCTCCCCAGAGGGAGGGATGAAGGAGGCAGCCCACGCGTCTCTCCTCCTCGTCCACAAACCCTAAGAAATCGCAGCGGTATATCTCCTTCGAGAGGGGCGGTGAGTGATGGAGCATCTGGGCCCTCTGGCGGTAAGCCCTAAGTCCCTCGGGGTCCAGGGGATATCGCTTAAAGAGCCTTGTCCGCAACCTGAGAAGCCTCCTTAAGGCCTCCCTCGAATGGTCCAGGTAGTTATAGAGGCCACAGCACGCACCACAGGACTTCCGCCCATCCGGATGACAGAGTTTCCCCATCTCCATCGGAGGATGATGGAGTTTAACAGCCAAAGTCCTTTATGGGCAACTGCTTGATAAAGGGGATGGGAGGGAGGAAAATTAAAACGGTGGAGAGGAAAGAGAAATACCTCCCGTTGAGCACAGACCTCCTCGTCCCCGGACATCCGCTCCTGGAGGAGGACTTCTACCTTCGGGTGGGTAACCGTTTCGTCCTTTTGCGCAAAAAGGAGCTCCCCCTGACCAGGGAGCGCATAGACAGATGGAAGGACATGGGGGTTCGGGCCGTCTACATAAGGGCCCAAACCCGCGACACCTACCTAAAATACCTTTACAGCCGCATGAAGGAGGTGATGGGAGGGACGACACCCCCTGAGGAGAAGGCGAAATACCTTTACTCGCTATCGGAGCTGGTCGTTGACAAGATCACCCGAGAATTCAACCACGAGGCAGTAGACCTGGCCCAGAACCTTGCCCGCGACACGGTCACCCACCTGATCGAACAACCCCAACTGGTGAAATCAATCGTTAAAATGATGTCCCACGACTTCCTCACCTATGTGCACTCAAACAACGTCTTCTTCCTTTCTGCGGGTTTCGCGCTATCGCAGGGATTGAGTCGTCCTGAGGTGGAGAAGCTGGCCCTTGGGGCCCTTTTCCATGACCTTGGGAAGGAGAGGATCGATCCCAGGATCCTGCAGAAGCCCGGAAGGCTCGATCCCTATGAGTGGTCGGAGGTGAGGAAGCATCCCCTTTGGAGCCGCGACATGCTCAGGGACTTAAAGATTGCCTCAGCCGATGAGATAAGGCGGATGGCCTTGGAGCACCATGAGTCCTACGATGCCACGGGCTACCCCCGGGGCCTTGACAGGGAACAGATCCATCCCTATTCAATGCTCATAAAGATATGCGATGTCTTTGAGGCCCTCTGTGGGATTCGGCCCTACCGCGAACCCCTGACTCCCTTTAAGGCCCTGGAGTTGATGAAGGATGTCATGCGGAAGAAGATCGATATAGAGATGTTCAAGGCCTTTGTGAACTTCCTGGGTCCGGATTATTACACGAAGCTGATGAAGAAGGAATGAGCCTAAAGCTCCCCGAGGGCATCCTCAACAGCTTCAAGGGTCCTCTCAATATCCTCATCGGAATGGGCCACAGAGAGGAACCACGCCTCAAACTGCGAGGGCGGGATCCACACACCCCTTTTGAGAAGCCCCCAGAAGAACCTCGCAAAGCGCCTAAGGTCACTCCTTCTGGCACTTGCAAGGTCCCTCACGGCTTCCTCGGTGAAGAAGACCGTGAGCATGGAACCGACCTGATTGACAGAAAGGGCGATCCCCTTCTTCTTTCCCGCCTCCCTTATCCCTTGGGCGAGAAGTGAGGCCTTTCTGTCAAGCTCCTGATAGGGCTTTTCCTCCTCAAGGACCCTCAGGGTCTCAAGGCCCGCCCTCACCGAGAGGGGGTTTCCCGAAAGGGTCCCGGCCTGATAGACAGGCCCAGAAGGGGCCAGCATCTCCATGATCTCCTTCCTCCCCCCTATGGCCCCAATGGGTAGCCCTCCCCCTATCACCTTTCCCAGACAGGTCAGATCGGGCCTCACCCCGTAAAGACCCTGGGCCCCGGACCAGCCAAGCCTAAAACCCGTTATCACCTCATCGAAGATCAAGAGGGCCCCCCACAGGGAACAGATCTCCTTTAAGCCCTCCAGGAATCCCTCCTCGGGAGGCACAACCCCCATGTTTCCGGCAACCGGCTCAACGATCACACAGGCGACCTCCTCGCCATGTTCCTCCATCAGCCCTTTTAAGGCCTCAAGATCATTGTAAGGGGCAAGGAGCACGAGCCCCGCATACTCCTCGGGAACGCCGGGACTCGATGGCACCCCAAGGGTTATCGCCCCAGAGCCTGCCTGAACCAAAAGCCCATCAGAATGCCCGTGATAACAGCCCTCGAACTTCACCACCTTCTTCCTTCCGGTGAAGGCCCTGGAAAGCCTTATGGCGGTCATTGTGGCCTCAGTGCCCGAATTCACCAGACGGAGGGCCTCAACCGAAGGCAAAGCGGAAACAATAATTCGGGCCAGCTCCACCTCCAGAGGACAGGGGGCCCCAAAAC
>QMLA01000091.1 GCA_003646585.1 Deltaproteobacteria bacterium
ACGTCGAGCTTAGGCTTAAGCCTCTAGGGAAGCCTGGTGGAGGATGCCTAATAGCAACAGCAGCTTTCGGAAGTGAACTGGCACCTCAAGTTCAAGCTCTCAGAACCTTCCGAGACCAATATGTCCTAGCAACTTGTGGAGGCCTAGCCTTCATGAACACTTTTAACGCTTGGTATTATGCTTGGAGCCCGATGGTGGCTGAGGCTGAAAGAAATAGTCCAGTCTTAAAGGCAGTGGTTAAATGGTTAATCTATCCGCTTCTAGCCGAACTTGAAGTGGCTAAGAAAATCTATCAGATTTTAGCTTTTAATCCTGAAATAGCTATCCTAGCCGTTGGGCTAGTAGCCAGCATGCTTGTCGCTCTAACTTACCTAACTCCACCAGCCCTACTAGCATTAGCTCTACTCAAGGGAAGAATAAGGCTTTACTGGAAACTAACAGCTGAACTACTCGCAAGCTTCATCATACTCCACTTGGTTAGCCTTCAGACTGTTAACTGGCTTTTATCAGTAACGGCGCCAACTATAGTTTTACTCACGTTAACCTTAACCCTTCAAGCTGTTGTTGGAAGTCTAAAATCTTTTATCTTTAAAACCAGAAGTTAGGAGGAAAAATTACTTGGGTAAATTCTTATTATGGTCATGATAATATCTTCTTCTCCAATAAGAGGCTTTAGAATTTTTTCTCCTTATTCGGTTTCAGGTTCACTTTTCTCTAGCTAGCCTGAAACAGTTACCACCATGTAATATTTTCCTTGGAAGAAGGTTACGCTGGGGTCTGCTACCAGCTTGCTACTCGAATATACGACCGTTCCATTAGTCCATGTTTCTCCATCCATACTTCTGAACCGTAATATTTTGGAGCCTTCTTTTGAGATGACATGACAGTATAACCATAGTTCACCATTTTTCTCCATGACATCGCATACTTCTCCGCCTAAATTAAGCTTCTTTTTCTGTTTAAAGTGAAGCCCATCTTCAGAGGTGAAAAGAATGGTTCCCGGCCCAGCAATCATATACCATTTCCCGTCAACTTTAAAGACTGTTGGATCCATTACGTGTAGTTCTTCAGAATGTAGGATTGGCTTAAAGTTTAAGCCATCTTCAGACCTAGCGATAGCTAAGCCCATCCAAGAAGAGTATAGGATATAGTTTCCGTTGACTAGGAGAACTTCCGGATCAACCCATCCGCTTTCAATTCCTTCCAAGTCATATTGGCTCCATGATTTAGCGTCTTTCGAGATCGCAACACGTATCTTGTTTGTTGGGAATGAAACATAATATACGCGAAGGTTTCCCTCCTTGTCAACGATGATGTCTGGAACGGTTGCCGCCTTAGCTACGGTTATCCCTGTTTCTCTCCAGTTTACACCATCATCCGACACCAGTAGCATGATATAGTTGTCAAGCTTCTCCAACCTGCTTTTCAGCTTATCGATTCTTTTCGGCTCTTCAACCTCGGAGCGAAGTATTTCAAAAACATTTTCATCGTCAAAGAGGAAGGTAATTTCCCCGTATTTGAAGGAATAGGTTCCCTTCACCAATTCGCAGGGCTTCCAAAGCATGTAAAGGTTAAAATCGGGATATTTCAGTAGGTAGCATCCATCAGAGATTTTCTCAGCATCTAGAATGCTTTCAAGAAGACCGACAAACTTGGGGGCTTGCTCTTTCTCAGCCTTAGATTCAAGCTTACTTTTGAAGGTTTTCATTTCTTCACCTTGTTTAGGCTTTTGGATCCATGTTTTGTAGACCATAATGTAGCCTCCGCTGGGTAGTTTTGCAACCGCAGGATCGCCAACACCATATTGGTCTAAACTGTTTTCTCCGCCAGCTAGCACCACTTCAGGCTTAGACCAGTTTTTCAGGTCTTCCGTATAGGACAGGTAAATCTTTAGAGGGCCAGGCTTGTCGAGGTGGAAGTAAACCCTTAAACCTTCACCGTAAGGTATGGTGCAAGATACCCCGCTTCCGAAAGAAAGCTTCCTAACTTTTTTGAAGGTTAGTCCGTCTTCTGATTCTAGAAGCGTTAGCTCTGGACCTACAATCATATACCATCGGCCTTTGAACTGGAAAACGTCAGGGTCTGTTAGGAGACTTCCAGGCTCATGGTATCGGTAGCCTTCTTCCGGAGTGAAGTTTATTCCATCCTTTGAGATGGCTGAAACAATTTTGTCTTGTGGTCCTTTTAGGGGCATGTAGGAGGCGTAAAGCCTATAGCGGCCATCTGGAAGAAAAACCACGTCAGGGTCAACCCATTCAGGAGTTAACCCTTTAACCTTCCTGTAAATCCAAGTTTCACCTCCATCTGGGGATACGGCTACAGTAATACATCCATTAGAGTAGTCTACATAGTATACGCGTAGGTTTCCTTCATGGTCAACTATTACCTCAGGAACAGAAGCCTGATCTGACAGGATCTGGAAAGTTTTTGTCCATTTAACTCCATCAGTAGATTTTGCTAGGAGGAGTCTATGGTTCCATGGACCATCCTCATTTTCCAATCCTTTTGGAGGTATTCCTGGACCTTTAGCAGGGATAACGTCTCCAGCTGGCAGGGAAGGCTTTTCTTGTTTATACTGAAAGGCAAAGATTGCTAGGTCTACTATGTCTATTCTGTTATCTCCGTTGAGATCTGCTTTAGGCTTGAAGCCTACCATACCAAGCTTCAGACCATAAACCTTCTTTAAAATCTTTAGGTCTTCACAGTCAACTTTCCCGTCACCATCTAGGTCTGCCTTCCCAATTTTTCTGGGTTGCTTGACCTCAAGCTTCTCCGTGCTTCTAATTTCCCCTCGGAAAAATCTGAGTTTCCTGTCGGTTTCACCGAAGCCTGCCAAAATTTTTGTGGCGTCAGGGCTTATTTGAACGTTTTGAGCTGCACAGAGGAAGGGATGTTTAGCGTGGAAACCTGAACCTTTCTTGAAGTCTTTAAACTTCCAGATGGTTGTCCCATTCTCATTTAATAGGTAGAGAGCATCCATACATCCAACTACTATGTATTTTCCGTCAGGTGTCATGGCAATGGCGTTATGGCCTATAGGTGAAATCTTCTTCCACCAGAGCACTTTTCCTTCACGGTTGAGCATGTAGAGAGCGCTGTTAGAGAAGATTAATATTCGTGATAGATCTGAAGAGGTGTCTCCGTACTGAATTACTTCGGGTGCTTCAAAGCTCCAGAGAAGGTTTCCGTTGAAATCATAAGCGTAAAGTTCCTGACCTTTACCGGCAACCACAATCATATCATTGTTTTCACTGATTTTCAGCATGAAGGGAAGGTAACCTCCATGGTAACGCTTCCATAGGAGATTGCCGTTGATGGTGAATAGGTAGGTGTAGCCGTCGGTACTGGAAACCGCAACATACTTGTCGTCAGCAGTAAACTCTATCTCCCTTACATGGTCTCCGGTTTCATAACTCCATAAGAGTTTACCTGTCTCAGCATCATAGAGACCTACATAACCTCTGCCTTTAGGGGTTGGACCGAAAGCCAAATATTTCCCGTTGTGGGAGAATCTAAGTTCTCTAACAGGTTTCAAAACCTACATCAACCATCCAAAGCAGGTTTCCATTTCTATCCCAAACATAGACTTTTCCGTCATGGCTTCCCGAAGCTATTTTGGAACAATCAAAAGTGATGTCGATAGCCCATGACTCCTTCTTTATGCTTCTTTTCCAGAGAAGGTTTCCATTTTCATCGAAGAGGTAGATGTTGGTAGTTTCCGGAGGAACAGTTATGCCTGGAAAGCCATGTTCACCTTGACATACCGCGAAAAGACTCCAGTCTTCTGTGGGAATACACTTCCATATCCCATAGTTTTCAACGCTTTCAGCCCAAACCTGTTGGTAAAAGCCTTTACAGCTGACGGGTGTAAGCTCAATTTTAAGGTTTAAACCTTCAGGAGGAACTCTTACATCGTAGAGGGAGTAATGCTCGTAACCTTCAGCTGAAACCTCTAGATGGAGAAGAGGCTCCCCTCTCAAATCTAAATCTCTGTAAGCTAGCTCAAGTACGTTGAAGGAGGGGACAGTCATCTTGAAGCTTCCATCCAACCCGGAAACTGTGGAGGCATAATCAAGATTGCTCCAGTAAAAGGCTTTAACCTCAGCGTTAGCAACTGGTTTACCGGAAACCTTATCGACAATTTTGCCTGTGATTTTTGAGGTGGGAGGCGGCATTACCTCTATGAATCCTACCTCCAAGATTACGTTTGCTGGCGGTTTGTCTGGATGGGTGAGGTTTTCAATGGTTACGGTTATGGTGGCTTTTGTGGTTTTTACACCTGGGAAAATGGTGAAAGCGTAAACGATGTTTCCTTCCTCACCAGGTTCAAGGATTAAATCGCCACCACCAATACAGATCCACCCCTCTGGAACCCCTGATATTCTTGGGTGAAGGTGAACCTTTTCCTGCCCCAAGTTTTTAACAGGGATTGTAAACTTGTAAGATTGTTCCAATGGAAAAGCAATAGTGTGGCTTAGCTTCTGAACTTTAACCTCAATTTCTCCAACTATGGTGGAGGCTGAAGCTTTCTCAGAGGTTTTCCCAAGAGTTTTCCGCAGTTTATCTTGAACCTTTTCAAGCTCTTCCTCTGAACCTACAACAATATAGGTTAGGTTTGTTGGAGGTTGAAGATTTTCTGTGTCTAGAAGTTGGGTTTCACCTTCAAGGTTCACGGTTAAAATTTTCCCTGTTAGATTTGGAAGACTGGCTTCAGGATAGAGTACGTAAACCTCCAGTCCACCTAGAAGAACAAACCTATAGATTTTTTCCTTGAGCTTTTCAGCTGAAATGAAGCCTTCAAGCATTGTGACCATGGTTTTATATGCGTAGTAGGCTTTCTTGGGGGTTCCATCAGCCTTCAGTAGAGCTGCTTTAGAGAGGCTTTCAGGAATCTGTAGGTTCTCCATGTAGGAGGTATAAAAGATTTTGTCAATCCCCCCGACAAAACCTTCAACACACCCTTTAACTAGGAGTTTGGCTTGCTCTTCTTCGTCTATTATGCCTAGTTGAGAATCATAGCCTTCAGCTACCTGAAACTCTGTAAGCCATATGGGCTTATTTATGCCATGCTTTTCCAGATAGCTCCTAAGCGTTTCTAGGGCTTTAGAGACGTGAGGATTCAGATTGTGGAAGGTAACTAC
>QMLA01000092.1 GCA_003646585.1 Deltaproteobacteria bacterium
CCCTTGAACCCGAGCCCTTGAGTCCCAGGGGCCAGCGGATGGCGGGGATCGTCAAGGAATTCGTCAGCAGGGCCCTTGAGGTCTTGAAGGACGAGAGGCCGGCCAATGGGGTGCTCTTTCGCGGCTTCTCCATGATGCCGGAGATCCCCTCCATGGGTGAGCTCTTCAAGCTCACCCCCGCCTGTATCGCTTCCTATCCCATGTACAAGGGGCTGGCCCGGTTGGTGGGGATGGAGGTCCTGGAGAGCGGGGAGGCCGTAGGGGATCTCTTTGAGACCCTGAGGAGGAGCTGGAGGGAGGGGTACGACTTCTTTTACGTGCACGTGAAAGCCACCGACAGCAGGGGTGAAGACGGGGATTTCGAGGGGAAGGTCAGGGTGATAGAGGAGGTCGACCGGAACCTCCCCGTCCTCTTCGACCTTTCCCCGGAGGTGATCGTGGTGACCTCGGATCACTCGACCCCTTCTGCCCTCAGGAGTCACAGCTGGCATCCCTGTCCCTTTGTGCTCCGTTCCCCCAATGAGCGCACCGATGACGTCACCGAGTTCACCGAGAAGGCCTGTGCCAGGGGAGGATTGGGGAGGTTCAGGGGGGTGGAGGCTATGGCGCTTATGCTCGCTTCGGCATTGAAGCTCAAGAAGTTTGGGGCGTGAAGATGCGGGAGTGGAAGGTGCTCTGGGTCCGGGAGGGGTTCTCTTCGCCCCTTTTCAGGGTGAAGGTGAAAGGGGCCCTTTCTCCGAGGACCGGCAAGTCCGCGGAGTTCTTCACCATTGAGACGAGGGACTGGGTGGGGATAATCCCCCTGCTGGAGGGGGATGTGCTCATGGTGAGGCAGTTCAGGCATGGAAGTGAGGAGTTCACCCTCGAGATTCCCGGAGGGCTGGTGGATGAGGAGAGGCCCGAGGAGGCGGCAAGGCGCGAGTTGAGGGAGGAGACGGGTTTTGAGGCCGAGTCGGTGGAACTCCTGGGTGTTCTCAAGCCCCAGCCTGCCATCTTCAACAATCGCTTCCACGTATTTTTGGCCACCGGGCTGAGGAAGGTTGGTGAGCCAGCCCTCGAGGATGGGGAGGACCTGGAGGTGATCCGGTTGCCCCTTAAGCAGGTCTTCAGGGAGATGGTGGAAGGCCGTATCGATCATGCCCTTGTCCTTGCGGCCTTTAAGCTGTTCGAGTTGCGACATCCAGAACTTTTAGGGTAAGAATATAAACCTCTCCAGGAGACGGAAAGGGGGCCACATGGAGAAGAAGGGAAGGGTCGTCATTGTTGGGGCTAAGGGTTTGGTGGGCAGCGCCCTCGCTGAGGCCTTCTCCGAGACTTACGAGGTGATAGCCCTCGATAGGGAGGAACTGGATGTAACCACTTACAATGCGGTCAAGAAGGCGATAAAGGAGATGACCCCACAGGTGGTCATAGATGCTGCTGGCTACAGCGATGTGGATTCCTGTGAGAGGAGGAGCCAGCTGGCCTTTGCGATCAACGCCGAGGGGGCCAAGAACGTCGCCAAGGCGGCCAGTCTGGTGAAGGCGAAGGTGGTTTACATCAGCAGCGATTACGTCTTTGACGGCAAAAAGGGCTCCCCTTACACCGAGGAGGATCAGCCCAATCCCCTCAACATTTACGGGGAGAGTAAACTCCTCGGGGAGAAGTACGTTCAGGATCACTCCGATGACTACCTCATAGTGAGGACCCAGTGGCTCTTCGGTCCCCACGGCCGCAACTTCGTCGACACGATCCTCACCCTTGCGGAGGAAGGGCGCGAAAGCATAGAGGTCGTGGAGGACCTGGTGGGTGCCCCCACCTACACGGTCGATCTGGCCCAGGCGGTGAAGAGGCTCCTGGAAAGGGATGCCTGGGGGATCTATCACGTCTCCAACAGCGGCCAGTGCTCCTGGTTCGAGTTCGCCAAGGAGATCCTCAGGCAGGCGGGCAAAAACGACGTGCGGCTTGTGCCCATATCCTCGGCGGACCTCACCCGCCCTGCCAGAAGGCCCGTCTTCTCGGTCCTCTCCAAGGACAAGCTGCACAGGGAGACGGGCATGAAGATGCGTCCTTGGCAGGAGGCCCTTTCCGATTATCTGAAGAGGAGGGGCCAGGGGCAATCGTGAACGGCTGGATCTTCTTGGGGGATGCCCACCTCAACCCCTACCGGAAGGATTTCACATGGGATGCCTTCAGGAGGCTTGTGGCAGATCCCCCTGAGGGGCTGGTCCTGATGGGGGATTTCTTCGACTTCTGGTTCGGATTCTCGGACAACACCCACCTCGAGTCCCTCTATGGGGATATAAGGGAGGCCTTTGAGAGGCTTGGGGAGGGGGGTACCAGGATAATCTTCCTTGAGGGCAACCACGACTTTTGCCTTTCCGGGGAGATCTTCGGCATAAGGGTGGAGAACCACAGGTGGGAGGTCTCCCTGCAGCTCGATGGCCTGAGACTTTATCTCTCTCACGGGGACAGGGCCTCGGGTTTCCCCCACAACCTCCCCTGCATCCTCTTGAAGAACCGCATCCTTTGTTCCCTCCTGAGCCTCCTGGGCCCAAAGGTCATCACGCCTCTGGCCTTCCTGTGGGCGGCCCGTTCCCGCCGGTGCCCGGCTGACGGGAGGCTAAAGGAGCGCTTGAGATCCTTCGCCCTCCAGAAGCTC
Source organism: Deltaproteobacteria bacterium (assembly GCA_003646585.1). Taxonomy (GTDB): domain Bacteria; phylum Desulfobacterota; class B13-G15; order B13-G15; family B13-G15; genus B73-G16. Next base: position 2,642 of record QMLA01000092.1, read on the forward strand.
CGGGAGGGGGTGGATGTGGTCATCATGGCCCATACCCATGATCCTGAGGCCGTACAGTGGGAACTTCAGGGGCGCAAGGGCCTTTATTTCAACGTGGGAAGCTTCAGGGAGGGGGACTATCTGCTATTTTCCGGAGGGAGGTTCACCCTTAAGAAGTTCAAGGATGGCCTTCCATAGGCGGTCCTTTCCCTGTCCGGTTCGTGCCGAAAAGATCACCGGGTGGTTGAGGCCGATCCTTTCGGTTTCCTTGAGGGCCTGGTTCAGCTCCCTTTGGGATGCCTTATCGGCCTTGGTCAGGACCGGGACGGCCCTAAGTCCGAGCTCCTGGAGCCAGCCGAACATCTGCCGATCCAGCTCCGTGGGACCGAGCCTTGAGTCCATGAGGACCACGACCCCCCTGAGGTTGTGCCTCCGGCGGAAATATTCCTCTATCCCCCTGGCCCATTCCCTGCGCATCTTGAGGGGGACGCTCGCATACCCGTAGCCGGGAAGGTCCACGAAGTAATATGCGTCCTCCACCAGGTAGAAGTTGATGGTGCGCGTGCGCCCGGGGGTGGAGCTTGTGCGCGCAAGCCCCCTTGTCCCCCACAGGGTGTTCAGAAGCGAGGATTTCCCCACGTTGGACCTGCCCGCAAAGGCCACCTCGGGAAGGGGCCTCTCGGGATACTGCTCGGGCTTAAGGGCACTGCAGAGGAACCTGACCCTGACCCTCATGGCTGAGAGGAATCCTACCTCGGCTTCTTGTGAGGGGGATAGGCCCTTAAGACCTCGTGGTGGAAGAGATAGGGTCTGTCGGTTTCCATCTCCAGGATCACGAAATCCCTTTCAAGCTTTATCCCCGGCGGAAGGGAAGGGGAGCAGTACCATCTGCCCATGTGGAGGAAGAAGTAGAGGCCCCGATCGATATCGAAATACACCTGAACCGACGGATAATAGCGGTAGCGGAACCTCCTCCTGTGACCGTGAGCGGGGGCCCATGGGGGAGGTCCTGCCGAGATCCTGGGGGGAGGACCCGCTTTGACCCTGTGGGCCTTCACAGAACAACAGGTCCCCCCGAGGATCAAAAGAGTACAAAGGATTGCCACCACCTCTCTTTTCATCCTCCCTCCTCGAGCAGATAAGATGGCTTTGGTGTGGCCCAGGCCTCCTCATCTAGGTAAAGTTCCTTGGGGCCACTGGGGGCCTCAAAAGGCGGAAGGTGCGGATCTTCGACAGCTTCAAAGCGTATGAAGGAGGATTTGTACCAGTCGATGTTGGGCATGTTGAGGGGTATCCATTTCATGAGCTCGTAGGTCTTGTAAAACTCCTCCCACATGTTCTCCCTTTCCGGATAGGTGGAGAAGTCCCTGAGGATGTCGGTTATGACGAATCCGGCTTCGATCAAAAACCTCTCGAACTCCCTCCATTTTTTGAGGGAAGCCTCCCTGTGGGTCAGGCCGATGTAGCCGGCTGACCCCTTTCCCTTCAACGCCTCTATGCAGCGACCGACAAAGAGCTTCAGGCCTTTGTGGGTCTCCACGGGATCGGTCACGAACACATCGTAGTTGCCCTTCTCCTCAGCGGGTAGTTCCTCCAGGGCGTTGTATTCCTTGACGATGATGTTGGATATCCCTTGACTTCGGCAGAATTCCCGTATGAACCCGACGATCCTGCTGTCGATCTCCACCACCGTGACCCTCTTGGCCATGCTGGTCAGGCCAATGGCTATGCTCAAGAGGTCGTCATCTCCGAGGATGAAGATTTCCTGATCCTCCAGATCTCCCCGTTCGTACATGAAGGCAACCCTTGCCACCGTGTCCTCAGGGCGCACAAATCCCTGGTCGTAATCGCTCTTGGGAAGGGGGCGATTTTCGGCCAGCTTCCTGAAACGTCCCAGTACCTCCCCGAAGAACCCCCTCAACTGCACGCCGATCCCGCACCTCGAGCAGACAACCGGTTCCTTTCCCCGGAGGGGGACGTCCTTCAGCAGGTGGAACCTGTAATCCCTGTACTCGATGATCCCCTCCTTCATGAGGGATTCCAGCGTCTGGATGAATTCCACTATGTGGGCGTCCTGGTAATTGATCAGCTCCCAGAAGGTCATGGGCCCTTTCTTCAGTGCCCGTAAGACCTGGTTGCGGATCCTCACGGTCTCACCTCCTTTGCCCGAACCTTATACTATGTCCCTTCGGGGGATTTCAAGGAGAACGACCCCCCGGATCGAGGAGCAAGCGCCGCGGACCGAGATCCTTCAGAAACCAAAAGAGGGTGTGGGGGGCATCGATCATGTGCATCCATCCTCCTATATGCAGGAGCCTTTTTCCCGGGTGGCGGAAAAGCAGCTTGCGGATCCTGAAGGCCAGGGACCTTTCCCTCTTGGGGAGGAGTCCCCTCGCGAAAAGGCGCCCCAGGGAGGGATCCTCCCAGCACCTCTTGGCCAGGCTCAGGTGACC
>QMLA01000093.1 GCA_003646585.1 Deltaproteobacteria bacterium
AGTGCCCTATCGGACAACCGGTAGACTAGTGGCCAGGGCCTCCCGTTCCTCTCGTACTGAGGAGCCCATCCCCTCAGACACCCCACAGACCTAGCAGATAGAATCCAACCTGTCTCACGACGGTCTAAACCCAGCTCACGTTCCCTTTTAATGGGCGTACAGCCCCACCCTTGGCGGCTACTGCACCGCCAGGATAGGAAGAGCCGACATCGAGGAAGCAAGCCGCGGGGTCGATGTGGGCTCTTGCCCGCGACGACTCTGTTACCCCTGGGGTAATTTTTCTGTCACCACTCGGCCCCATCAAGAGGCACAGAATGGCTCGCTAGACCAGGCTTTCGCCCCTGGATTCGTTGCTGGTCGGAATCCAGTCAGGCCAGCTTTTGCTCTTGCACTCTACGTTGGGTTTCTGACCCAACTGAGCTGACCTTTGGGCATCCTTGATACCTTTTCAAGGATGTGCCGCCCCAGCCAAACTGCCCACCTGCACTTGTCCCGTGCCGAAGCACGGTTAGAGGTAAAATCGTGAATAGTCAGTATTTCAAGGGCGCCTCCCTCAGCCCCGGAGAGCTGAGCTCGACGGCTCCTGACTATCCTACGTATCCACAACCTTACCACAGGCACAGGCTGCAGTAAAACTCCACAGGGTCTTCTCTTCCCGCTGGGTCTCTCCGGACTGTTCGCCGGAAGGTGGGTTCACCGGGTTCGCGGCAGGGACAGCGGGGACTACGTTGATCCATTCATGCACGCCGGTACTTGTCCGGCAAGGCATTTGGCTACCTTAAGAGAGTTATAGTTACTCCCGGCGTTTAGCGGAGCTTACTCCGGTTGGACCCGGTATTGACTGACCGCCACTGGCCAGGATTCACTAGCCGTACACACGGTTTCCCGCTGGCGGCTAGCTATGTTTTTATTATTCCTGCGGCATATACCACGGCATATACCGAAACAGTCGGGCCCCCTTGGTGTGCAGCCCTCTGTTTCTACGACAAAGGGAGGGTCTCTGCGACTGAGGGTCCCGAGTATCAGCTCAAGACCCCCAGCATCCCTTATCCCAAGGTTACGGGACCAATTTGCCGAATTCCCTTGCCACGGTTATCCCCGACACGCCTGAGCCTTCTCAGCTAGGGGCACCAGTGTCGGTTCTGGGTACGGATACGCAGGATCCTTCCCCGTTTCCTTTTCATGGGCTCCAGGGATCGACTTTACCTGCCTCTAGCGGCTGGCCATTCGTGCTTTCTTCTGGTTCTCACCATTACGGTACTCCCCAGAATTATACACTTAGGCAAGGCGATAACCCTGCAAAGCCTACCCCGAAGCGTCGGAAACGAGGCTTAGCGTTGCCGCGCGTACCTGCGTAGCACCGGAATATAAACCGGTTTCCCTTTCGGTGGGACCGGATTGCGGGCCACCTTAGGACCGGCTAACCCTCGGCTGACGACGCATTGCCGAGGAACCCTTGCCCCATGCCGGACTATAAATAGGCATTTTTTATCCGGATTAATTTTCGCGGAATTGTTGATTTAATTTTTTTCCATAAAATTTCTTTATTCCAATCAGTTGCATGGATTGTTAATGATACAGTATCCCGCTTTTCGCGATAAGGTGAATTTGGGATATCTGTATTTAAGGAGTATGGAATGTTATCAATAATTTTCAATTTATGGAGTTTGTTAAAAAAATGGGGTGTATGGCCTATTTACAGTCTTTCGGCGGCTAGGATTCCCACCTAGCTTTGCTGTTACTACCACCGGGATCTGCAATGCCGATCGGTTCATTGGATCTCACGACCCAACTTCTGCCCAATCGGCACGCCCTCCTACCGGATCACGGTCGGCGTCGACCGTGCCCTGAGGTCTCGGCAGCCGGCTTTAGCCCCGTCCATTTTCGGGGCCCAAATCCTCGGCGGGTGAGCTGTTACGCTTTCTTTAAAGGGTGGCTGCTTCTAAGCCTACCTCCCCGCTGTTTTAGGATTCGAACGCCCTTTAGTTTAGCACTTAGCCGGCATTTAGGGGCCTTAACCTCAGTCTGGGTTGTTCCCCTCTCGGCTCAGGGGCTTACCCCCTGACGCCCGTTTCCAGCCTTCTCAGGCGCTGGCAAATTCGGAGTTTGAAAAGGAAGTGAGGCCTTTCGACCCCGTGCTTCCCAATCAGTGCTCTACCTCACCAGCCACCTCCAGCCAGACTAGGCTACGACCTACTTCGGAGGGAACCAGCTATAACCGAGCTAGATCCCAAAAGGAGGGGCGCACCCTGCCTTTTATTGACCCCTATTGAGAGGATAAACGGTAACTCATTCATTGTGATTCTCTTTCGAGACTTCTTTTACCCTTAATAGGCTCTATAAATAGTAGTTTAAATTTTGAATTTGACAGGATTAGATTCCTCAAAGAGTTTCTTACTCATTTAATAAGTGTAGTGAAAGGGAGGGAGTTACCGGGTTCTCAATAGGATTGGTCTTTTGCCCCTAGACCCAGGTCATTAGGACGAATTGCACGTCAGAATCCATTCGGGCCTCCACCAGGCTTTCGCCTGCCTTCACCCTACCCAGGCCTAGATCGCTCGGTTTCGGGTCTCACGACCATGACTTGACAGGCCCTTTCAGACCTGGACCCTGGATAGATACTTCTCGTGGTTAATAGTAGAGGCGGCGGCCCTCGAGGGGCGCTGCATCTCGTGAGAGACACACGTCGCCAATACGTTGGCCACGAGAAGGGAATCTATCTGCGGTCGCTCGGTTTCCCTATGCTTACGAAGGTAATCTTCTTAAGCTCGCCATGATCGTGAACTCCCCGGCCCGTGTTTCGAGACGGATGGTGTAACTCTGGTCCTCTCTTCTCGGAGTACCAGGTTGCCCTGGGTTCCTTCGAAGAGAATCTACCCTTACGAGCCACACCCGAGTATGACTGCTTGGTTTCAGGCTCTTTTCACTCCTCTTTCGAGGTCCTTTTCAGCTTTCCCTCACGGTACTATTACGCTATCGGTCTTGGGGAGTATTTAGGGTTGGAAGTTGATGGCTCCCAACTTCACGCGGGATAACCAGCCCACGCTATTCTGGGGTCCCAGCTCAACACCTCTCAAGTTACGCCTACGGGACTATCACCCTCTACGGTTCGGCTTTCCAGCAGTATTCGGCTTCCTTGAGGAGGTGGCAGCCGGGCCCAAAACACTACATCCCCCTGCAGTTTTCCCGCAGGGGTTCAGTTTGCCCTATTCCCGTTTCGCTCGCCGCTACTCAGGGAATCTCTATTGATTTCTCTTCCTGCGCGTACTAAGATGTTTCAGTTCCGCGCGTTCCCACTCCCTACCGGGAGCGACCAAGGGTATTAGCCTTGGCCAGGAAGTCCCATTCGGGGATCCCCGGATCCACGGTTGCCTGCACCTACCCGGGGCTTATCGCAGCTTGCCACGCCCTTCATCGGCTCCCAAGCCAAGCCATCCACCAAGCAGTGTTGGCGTATCGGGTCTTACTCATAATCCACTCCATTGATGCCCGGAAAGATGAGCCTATGCACGGCACTCATCGTGAGGAATCCAACTGAATTACTGAAAAGTTGCTGAAGGTTGAATCGAAGAAGGTTGAGCGACGCTCTGGACACATTCCGGACTGGAGCATGTTCAGAGGTGCGGTCCGAAAGGAGGGGGGTGCGGGTCATTTGTCTGCTGCTGGTCGCTAGTTGAATTCGTCACTGTGCCCTTCACTCAAGAGGAATCAGCTCTTGAGTTGCACCTAGATATAAGAAGTTCATCCGACTTGCGTGTCCGAGTTTCCCGGTTACGGCAAGTCATCATTAACATGTATTGCAGTACCTCTAGGGAGGTAGCAATAACCATAAGGCGAATACACCATTTAAAGTTAGTGGTAAAAGGCACTAGAAAATACTTCACATCTTTATTTAAATTTTTACATGGAGTTGTTAATCGAAAAGAGGGGGCAGCGGAGGGAGATCTCTCTTCAAGGTAGCTCAGGTATTAAAATAAATGAGATTAGACCATCGGCGATGGTATTGTGTAAAGACAGCGAATTTACTTCCGGTGTTAAAAGCGTAAATCTTCGCATCTGGTTTTTTATGAGATTTATTTCATCCAAATCTATCATAAGTGGGTAGGCTAAGGGGTCCTTCAATTTTTGGTGGATTTATGGTGTTGCTTCTTGGGGGTTGGTAAGGTGACTAATCTGAGGGAGGTGTTTTCGTGGGATTTTAAGCTGAATCTTATCTTTTCGATATTTTAGAGTGAGTATTTCAATTGAGTTATTTTTCAGGAGAATAGCTCGTTAAGTGCGGACTGGTCGATTTCTTTTTTTCCATCCTGGGAGTAATGTGGCAATTTCATTTCTTTTACGTTTTTACTTTTCGACTGAGGGGGGAAAATAAAGATGAGTTAGATCCATTTTTCAGGATTCATTATCTTGTTTGGATCTACGAGTTTTTTCAATTTTTCGCTGAGTTGTCGATGAATCAAGGCAAGATCTGGAACGTTGCGTAAGAAATCCCAGGAATATCGTTTCCATTCACAATGTGGCCAGACTTTATTTTCAACCGCCTTAGAGAAGATGTCCCTGCCAACCTTAAAAATGGTCTTCAATTCATCGATATTAGTTTGATCGTAGTAAATATCCATTTCATGAAGGGCAAAATGCCCCATATCGACTGGAAGGATCGCACCTCTATGGTAATCATTTGGAAACATTGGAAATTGATCAAGGGTCTTTTTAAAGAGTTGTTCTGATTTAGGGGTTTGTTCTAAGGGTTCTTGTGGGAAAAAAAGTGGTACAAATCCTCCTTTGAAACGCAATATTCGAGGTGAAATTTTTGGTCTAAGAAATTCATTATAAATGGGAATTCCAGCAAAATCAGCGAAGGATGCCATAGTGAATTTTGGTAGTATTATGCCACCTGTTTCTTTGACGATATCTTTTAAGATTTTTTCTCCATATTTGAGTTGTTTTTTAGAAGTAACTCCCATGAGATAAACTATTAAAATACGTTCAGGAAAAGCGCCCAATCGCCTAAAGTATTTCATAATTAATGCTTTTGGGA
>QMLA01000094.1 GCA_003646585.1 Deltaproteobacteria bacterium
GCTCAAGAGGGGATGGGTGGTAAGCTCGGAGACCTGTGCCTTTGATCTGATCGGTGCGGAGTTCGTGAGGGAGGTGGAACCGGGCGAGGTGCTGCTCTTCGAAGGGGAACAGCTCCATTCCTTCTTCCCCTTTCCCAAGGTGAAACCCAAACATTGCATCTTTGAATTCATCTACTTTGCCCGTCCCGACAGCTTCCTCTTTGGCCATAGCGTTTACCAAGTTCGGAGGCAACTCGGGGTGGAGTTGGCCGCGGAGTTCTCCGCCCCTGCCGCGGTGGTGATCCCCACCCCCGATTCCGGCCTTCCCGCAGCGATAGGCTTTGCCCACAGGGCCGGTCTTCCCTTGGAACTTGGCATAATCAGGAATCACTATGTGGGGAGGACCTTCATAGAGCCCCAGGATTCCATAAGGCACTTTGGCGTCAAGATAAAGCTCAACGCCGTGAGGGAGGTCCTTGAGGGGAAAAGGATCGTGGTGGTTGATGATTCCATCGTCCGGGGGACCACGGTGAAGAAAAACATGCACATGCTGAGGAACGCGGGGGCGAAGGAAATCCACGTGAGGATAAGTTCCCCTCCCATAATAAGCCCCTGCTTCTACGGAATAGACACCCCCACCAAAGAGGAGCTGATCGCCGCAAATCTGTCCGTCCAGGAGATCAGGGAATTCCTGGGGGTTGAAAGCCTCGCCTACTTGAGCCTCGAAGGACTGAAGAGATGCGTCAGGGGACATGAGGATGAATTCTGTTATGCATGCTTTACGGGCTGTTATCCCGTGAGTCCCCCCCAGGAGAGGATGCAGCTCGAATTCTTTGCCAAAGAGGTCTGAGGATGGAGGAAAGGGAAAAGTTGAAGGAAATCCTCAAGAAGAGGTCCTATGAGGAGGGCGACTTCGTCCTCTCCTCGGGCAAAAAGAGCTCGTATTACATAGACGCCAAACAAACCACCCTCGATCCGGAAGGGGCATATCTTTGCGGTAAGATCTTTTTGCGGATGATAAGGGAGGCCCAAAAAGGTGTTGAGGCCATCGGGGGCCCAACCCTTGGGGCCGATCCCATTGTGACGGCTGTGGCTGTGGTGAGTTACCTGGAGGGATACCCCCTTTCGGCCTTTATAGTGCGCAAGGAACCCAAGGGCCATGGCAAGGGCCTATGGATTGAGGGTGATAAGGCCTTGAGACCCGGAATGAGGGTGGCGGTGGTGGAGGATGTGGTGACGACGGGCGGTTCCCTGCTTCGCGCCATAGAGGTCTGCGAGCGCTTTGGGCTTAAAGTGGTCCAGGTGTTGGCCTTAATAGACAGGGAAGAAGAGGGAAGGGAAGCCCTCAGGTCAAAGGGATATGAGCTTGAGGCGATCTTCAAGAGGAGCGACCTTGTGGGATAGGGAAGGGTACGTCGAAAACGAAGGCCTGAAGCTGAGATATCTGGAACGGGGGAAGGGCAAGCCGGTCCTTCTGCTTCATGGCTTCGGCGACTCGGCCGAAGTTTGGGAATTCGTCATCCCCCACCTCAAGGGTGCCTTCCGCAGAATAGCTCTTGATCAGAGGGGACACGGTGAGAGCTCGAGGGCCTCCCCTGAGGCCTACACCACCTTGCACTTCGTCTCGGACATCGAGGCCTTAAGGAGGGAGCTTGGCTTGGAGGGCTTTTCCCTGGTCGGGCATTCAATGGGTGGACGTAACGCCCTTGTGTATTCCGCCATGTACGGAGATGGGGTGAGGAGGCTGGTGGTCATAGACTACGGACCGGAACTCGCCCCTGAAGGAAGGAGGAGGATCCTCAGGGCCCTGAGGATCCGTCCCGATCGGTTCAGGCTCGAGGAGATGGCGGAAGCCCTCATGGAGGAAAACCCGAGGCTGGATCTCCATAAGGCCCTCCAGTACCTCACGAGGGTGACAAGGCCCACCGAGGACGGGCTTTTCACCTGGCGGTGTGATCTGCGGCTCCTTCAGAGGATGAGAGAGGGAAAAAGGGTCATAAGGGACATCGATCTTTGGGAATTCCTTCCGAAGGTGAAAACCCCGACCCTGCTTTTGAGGGGGGAATTGAGCGATCTGCTTAGCCCCGAAGGGGCAAGGCGCACCGTGGAGGCCCTCCCGCTGGCAAGGCTCAGGGAGATCCCCCGAGCAGGCCACGCCGTTATCCTCGATAACCCAGAAGATACCGCCAGGGCTATAGGGGAGTTCCTCTCATGAGGCTTTTTCCCCTCCTGGTCCTTATCCTCATTGGCGGTGGGGAAGCACTGGAACTAAAGCTTCCCGCTCCTCAGTTGCGAGGAGATCTCAGCCTCGAGGAGGTCCTGTCGCACAGGAGATCGGTGAGGTCCTTCCGGAAAGAAGGGTTGACCCTGAAGGAGATCTCCCAGTTGCTTTGGGCTGCCCAGGGAATAACCGATCCGAGGGGTTTCAGGACTGCCCCCTCAGCCGGTGCCCTCTACCCCCTTGAGGTTTACCTTGTGGTGGGAAAGGCAGAAGGGCTTGGATCCGGTGTCTATCACTACCTGCCCAAAGGCCACAAGCTGGTGAAGGTGAAGGAGGGGGATGTGCGCAGTGCCCTCTGCAGGGCTGCCTTGGGACAGCCCTGGGTAGGGGAGGCACCGGTGGTATTCTGTATCGCAGCAGAATACGAACGCACAACGGCCAAATACGGTCCCCGCGGTATCCGCTATGTACACCTTGAAGCTGGCCATGCTGCCCAGAACCTATGTTTGCAGGCCGTATCCCTTGGGTTGGGATCGGTGACAGTGGGGGCCTTCGGGGATCAGGAGGTCCAGAGGATCCTCGGCCTACCTCAAAGACATAGGCCCCTTTACCTGATACCGGTAGGCAAAAGGCGTTGACTACTCTGAGGAAAAGCCTTTAAGATTTAAATGGCGTTATGAATTCCCTCACCTCCCTCCTTGTATCCCGAAGCGAGGAGATCGTTCGGCAGTGGGCCCATCGTCTCCATGAGGAGGTGAGCGAGAGGTATCGTCAGAGGCCCTTGGAGGAGCTTTTCATGACCACATCCGAAGCAGCCGAGGCCTACTTCGATGTGCTGGTTAAGGGGAATTTCGAGAAGATAGACCGTTTCATCGAAAAGATAACCCAGATGAGGCTTGGGGCAGGCTTCCGCCTTTCCGATGTCCAGAGGGCCTTCGAGCTTTACCGCACCATCCTCGTCCCCATCCTGGTTGAGGAGCTGAAGGGGGAGGAACTGCTCGATGCCCTTGAAAAGCTCAACCACTGTCTCATTTACACGATCAGTCGCTTCAGCGATTACTTTCAGTCCGAACATGAGCGTCAGATCAGGGAGCATGCCGAAAAACTCGAAGAGGAGGTAAGGCGGAGGACCAAGGAGCTTGCCGAGTCCGAGTCCAAGTACAGGGTGCTTGTGGAGGATATCAACGATGGTTACTTCGTGATCCAGAGGGGGAGGCTCGTTTTTGCCAACAGGGCCTTTTGTGAGATGCACGGGTGGAGCCTGGATGAAGTTCTGGGGAGGCCATGGGCCGACTTTGTGGCCCCGGAGTCCCTTGATGAAGTGAGGGAGATTTATGAGGGGAGGAAGAAGGCCGATCTTTTTGTTTACTTTCGCCGCCACCGTGATGGCAGGAGCCTGCCGACGGAGAACAAGGTCAAGGTGATCACCTATCAGGGCAGAAAGGCGGCAGCGGGCATCTGCAGGGATATCACCGAGAGGGTGGAGATGGAGAGACGCGTGAGGGAGGCGGAGCGGTTCGCCTATATTGGGCAATTGACCACCTCGCTGGCCCATGAGATAAGGAATCCCCTTTCCTCCGTGAAGATGAACCTTCAGATCCTCATGAAGAAGTTGCAGCTTGACGGCAACGACAAGCGCCGCATAGAGATCATGGCCCAGGAGATAGGCCGTTTGGAAAGGATCCTGGAGGAGATGCTGGATTTTGCAAGGCCCATATCCCTCAATTTGCGGCCCTCATCGATCAGCGAAGTGGTGAGGACGAGCCTTGAGGTCCTTGAGCCCAAGATAAAGGAGAAAGGCCTGAGTGTGAGGAGACGGCTTTGGGAGGCCATACCCCGCATCCTCATCGACCCCGATCGCCTTGAACAAGCATTTATAAATGTGTTGTTGAACGCCATAGAGGTCCTCCCTGTGGGTGGGACGATAGAGATATCCATCTGTCGGAAGGCCGACGGGGAGAGCCAGGTGGTGGAGGTGAAGGTGGAGGACGATGGTCCGGGGGTGGACCCTGACGATCTTCCTTACCTTTTCGCCCCCTTCTTCAGCAAGAAGAAGGGCATGGGGATCGGCCTCACCAACGTCAAGAAGATCGTTGAGGCCCATGGGGGAGAGGTGAAGGCCTCGCTGCGTTCACCGCAGGGCATGTCCATATCGCTGGTGATTCCTATGAGGAGGTGATGGGCAGGCGAGTCCTTATCGTGGATGACGAGCCCGCTTTACTCGAGACCTTGCAGATGTATCTGAGCGAGAGGGGATATGAGGTCGGCTGTGCCTCCAATGCCTCAGAGGCCATTGACAGCAGTCTGACCCTTAACCCCGAGGTCATAATCTTGGACATCCGCCTCCCGGACGGAGATGGCCTCCAGGTGCTGAAGGAATTGAGGGACAGGGGGTGTTCTTCCAAGGTGATCGTGATAACTGCCTTTCACGATATGGAAACTGCCATAAAGGCCGTCAAGCTGGGGGCAAGCGAATACATCCCCAAGCCCCTCGATGTTGAGGAGCTTGAAGGGGCGATAAAACGCGTGCTGCGACTGCCCCTGAGGGACGAAGAGACCCTGAGGGTAGATCCATGTCTGCAGTACGAGGAAGGGGAGATCGTTGGCAAGAGTCGGCCCATGATGGAGATCTTCAAGGCCATCGGCAAGCTTTCCGAAAACAGGGTGACAGTGCTCATTGAGGGGGAGACCGGCACCGGCAAGGAGCTCATAGCCAGGGCCATCCATTATCACAGTCCCTTCCGCGATGAGCCCTTTCTGGCCATAAACTGTGCGGCCATTGTGGGGACAC
>QMLA01000095.1 GCA_003646585.1 Deltaproteobacteria bacterium
CACCACCACGGTGTTGATGTACTTGGCGCCCTTCAGCTCCTCGACGATCCTTTTTAAGGCCTCCCCCTGCAGTTCGGAAAAAAGCGATGGCAGGACCAGGGCCATGGGCCTTTCCTTGACATACCAGGAGAGCTCGCCCTCCAGGCGCTCAAGTTCCATGGTGCCGAAATCGTGAAGGGTCGAAACCACCTCATTCTGATAAAAATCCCCCATTCCTTGACTCCTTCCTTGGGGTAATGCAAGCTAAATGCTAACACAGGGAGGTCGCTTTGGCAAAAAAGCTCCTCATTTTCACGGATCTCGATGGCACACTGCTGGACCTCAGGAGTTACAGCTTCGCGGGAGCCGAGGAGGCCCTTCGCGTGCTCAGGGAGCTGCAGATCCCGATGATAATAGCCACCAGCAAGACCCGCAGGGAGATCGAGTTCTGGCAGCAGCGCCTGGGGATCAGGGACCCCTTCATAGCGGAAAACGGAGGCGGGATCTTCATCCCCAAGGACTCCTCCCTTCCCCCGCCTGAAGGGGCCAGGGACACAGACGGGTACTTCGTCCTTTCGCGAGGAGTACCGTATGCCACGATCCGCAGGATCGTTCAGGATCTGCGCCAGAGGGGCTTCAGGTTGCGGGGATTCGGGGATATGAGCCCCCAGGAGGTGGCCCAATTGACCCACATGACTGAAGAAGAAGCCCAACTGGCCAAGGAGCGCGAGTTTACAGAACCCTGCCTCTTTGAAGGGGATGAGGAGGCCCTGAGGGTTGCCCTCAAGGAGAGGGGACTGACCTTCTGGAGGGGAGGTCACTTCATACACATACAGGGATTCCACGACAAGGGCCAGGCCATGGAGGTCCTGGAAGGGCTTTACAGGATGAAGGGAGGGGATTTTGAGACCGTGGCCCTTGGGGACAGCCCCAACGATTTGCCGATGCTCCAGAGGGCCAGATGGCCCATCATCATCAGGCGCACCAGGGGGATCTCGGAAAGGGCCCCGAGAATCGATCAGCTCACCATAACCCAGGAGGAAGGCTCTCGGGGATGGGGGAAGGCCATCCTGGAGCTCCTCAGGAGGCTTGGCTATGGTTGATGCCCACTGTCACCTGGAGATGTTCGAGGACCTGGACGGGGTGCTTCAGCGGGCACGGGATGCAGGGCTTGAGGCCATCCTCACGGTGGCCGCAGAGGAGGAGGCTTTTGGACCATCCCTGAAGATCGTTTCTCGCAAGGGGATATATCTCTCCCTCGGAATCCACCCTCACAATGCCAAGGATGTGACCGGGGGGACCTTCAGGGAGATCGAAAAACTGGCATCCCACCCGAAGGTGGTGGCCATAGGGGAAACGGGGCTGGATTTTTACCGCAATCTTTCGCCCCGGAAAATCCAGGAGGAGGTGTTTCGGCGGCACATCGAGATGGCAAACCGCCTGGGCCTCCCTCTGGTCCTGCATTGCCGCCAGTCCTACCAGAGGGTCCTTGAGATCCTGGATGAGGAGGGAATACCCGAGGCCGGGGGGATGGTCCACTGTTTTTCGGGAGACATGTCCACGGCAGAGGAATTCCTCAAGAGGGGGTTCTACATCTCCTTTTCCGGGACCATCACTTACCCCAAGGCCCACACCCTCAGGACGATCGCCAGGGAGGTTCCCCTCGACAGGGTCCTGCTTGAAACCGATGCCCCCTTCCTTTCGCCCCAGCCTTACCGCGGAAAGAGGAACGAGCCGGCTTACATAATGGAAACCTTGAGGCTGTGGGCCCAGATAAGGGAGATGGAGCTGGATGGGGCAAGGGGGATCATTGGGGAAAACTTCAGGAGGCTTTTCAGGATACGGGAGGGAGAAGATGGAGAGGGTTGATGTCGTGATCATAGGGGCGGGACCTGCGGGTCTCACTGCGGGCATCTACTGCGGGAGGGCGAAGGTGAGGACCGTGGTCTTTGAGGCCCTTTCCGCTGGGGGACAGGCCCTTATGGCGGGAACAATAGAGAACTACCCGGGATTTCCCGGGGGGATATCGGGGACCGAGCTCATAGATAGGTTCAAAAGACAGCTCCTGGAGCTGGGGGTCCCCCTGGAGGAATTTGTAAAGGTGGAGGCCGTCGAACCAAAGGACGACCTTTTCCTCATCAGGACCTCGAAGGGCCAGGCAGAATCAAGGGCCCTGATAATCGCCACAGGTGCCCAACCTGCCCGCCTCGGGGTCCCCGGAGAGGACAGGTTCGTGGGCCAGGGCGTCTCCTTTTGCGCCACCTGCGACGGGTTCTTCTTCAAGGACAGGCGGGTGGCGGTGGTGGGAGGAGGGGACAGGGCCGTGGAGGAGGCCCTCTTCCTCAAGAATATGGCCAGGGAGGTCTTCCTGATACACAGAAGGGACCGGCTGCGGGCCCAGAGGATCCTGCAGGAGAGGCTCTTCAAGTCCCCCAATGTCAAACCCCTCTGGAACCACGTGGTCTCCGAAATAAAGGGCGATGAAACCGGGGTGAAGGCCCTCGAACTCCTCAATACCCAGAGCGGATCCAGGACGACCCTTGAGGTGGAGGGGGTCTTCATCGCCATAGGTCAGCAACCCTCAAGCGAGATCTTCAGGGGTCTTGTGGAAATGGACCCTCAGGGTTTCATAAAGACCGACGCCCGCGGAAACACCTCAAGGCCGGGGATATTCGCCGCCGGAGATGTGAGGGCAAAGGAATTGAGGCAGGTCTCAACCGCAGTGGGAGACGGGGCAATAGCCGCCTGGTCCGCCACCCAATACCTGGAAAGCTCATAAAGCGAGGGAATCGACGGGCTTCTGGGGAAGGGACACCAATGTGATCATGATGAAAAGAAATGCGGCCGCCAGTATGAGGATCGGCAAAAAGACGGCAAGGATTGCCTTGCCGTTGCCTATCGCATGGGCTTCCTTGAGGCCGATTATGTAAAGGATGACCATGTAAACCGAGGACATAAAGGGACCAAGGACCGGCAGAACCGCCCAGAGGTAGGAAGCCCTGCTGTAACTCACCACCCGAAAGGTAGCCTCAAAACCCGCTTTACCACCACCGACAATGAGGAGGCACAGGTGCAAAATGGAGCTTGAGAAGAAGACATCAACCACCGAAATCACAGGAAGTAAAATTGCATAAAGGACGGTCCATGAGGCCGAAGGCTCCGGGAGGCCGATCTTGATGCCTAAAAGGAGTCCCCAAAAGGAAACCAGGAAAACCCCCAAGGTGTTGTTAATAACGCCGAATAACAGGGGCAATCCGATCCCCCCGCCCTTCGGCATGAGCCGGAAGAAATCAGAGGGCGAAAAGAGCACTTCCTTGATCGTCTTAAAAAGGCCTTCCAGAGACGGCTCTGCTTCCCAGGAAGGCTTTATACCGCAATCGATTTGTCGTAACATGGTCTGAAATCTTATCATCCCCCCAAGAACACTGTCAAAAAAGGGAGGGCTTCTGTGAAGCGCATTAAAAATGAGTTGATTCCCGTTGCCGACGATCTCTTCTGTTTCGGAGGCCCTTTCAACCTCTACCTCCTTGTGGGAGACGGTGAACTGGCCCTCCTGGAGGGAGGGCTTTCGGTCATTTACCCTCCCTTTGTGGAGGCCTTAAAGAATTGGGGTTTTGATCCCTCCCGTATCACATCTGCCGTCATCCTTCATGCCCATTCCGATCACCTCATGGGCCTGGCGGTTCACCGGGATCGCTACCCGGGGGTGAGGATTTTTGGTTCCTCGCCTGCCAGGGAGATCCTGAAGAGGGACGATATCTGGCAGTCCTTCAGGGAGGTGGAGGCGGCAACGAGCAGAAATCTCGCTCTGGAGGAAGGTCTCCCCCCTGTCAGGGGAGTGAGCCGCCTTGAGGTGGATGAGGTCCTGTCCGATGGCACGGTCCTGGAGTTCGGCAGGCACAGGATCCAGGTCATCGCAACCCCTGGCCATTCTCCCTGTTCCCTGTCCCTGCTGGTGGATGACAGGGTCCTTCTGGTTTCAGATGCCCTCGGTGCATGGATAGGTCGCTCCCCCGAGGGTCCCCGTCCGAGTTTTTTCTGGGACCCCGCCGAGTACATCGCTTCGGCCAGACGCCTTGAGGCCCTTGGGGCCGAGGTCCTCTGTCTCGGGCACAATGGTTTCCTCAGGGACGGTGGGGAAATCGCGGCCTTCTTCAGGGGTCACTGGCGCCAGTTGGAAATGTTGCTGGAGGAGGTTTCCCGTATCGACTCCCCCAAGGGGTATGAACGGCTTTCACGGGAACTTGCGCGGAGGTGGTATGTGGATTTTCTGCGTTTCTTCCCCTGGGAGGCCCACCTTCAAGCGGTGAGGGTCCTGCTACGCAGGGCCCTGCAGTATCTTGGCAGGGACGAGGTATTATAATGGTACCAAGGGATTGCCTCTTTGAGGGCCCGGTTATAACCACTCCTCAGGGGGCATCAAATGGAGAGAAGAAGGGAATTTAGTACGGTGGGGAAAAACATTCCCCGAATAGAAGCCCCCGAGAAGGTCAGCGGGCAGGCGGAATACGCACCCGATCTGAAGATGAGGGGGATGCTTTACGGGAAGCTTCTGCGCAGTCCCCATCCCCACGCCAAGGTGACGTCCATAGATCTCTCCAGAGCCGAGAGGCATCCCAAGGTGAAGGCGGTGGTCACCATCTTTGAGGTGCCGAGGATCGTGGGCTACTGGTGGAATCTGCGCACCGAAAAGGGGCTAAGGAAGCTCTTTCTGCGGGATAATGTGGTGAGGTTCGTGGGAGATCCGGTTCTGGCGGTGGCCGCTGAGGACGAGGAAGGGGCGGAGGAGGCACTTGGTTTGATCTCTGTAGAATATGAGCCCTTGCCCGCTGTCTTCGATCCCCTGGAGGCGATGGACTCGGAGGTAAAGATCCATGAGGGGGGGAATGTCGCCTTCCATGTGCTCAAGGAGTACGGTGACGTGGAGGAGGGGATCAGAAAGGCCGATCTGATCCTCGAGAACACCTTCAGGACCTCCAAACAGAAGCATGCCACCCTTGAGCC
>QMLA01000096.1 GCA_003646585.1 Deltaproteobacteria bacterium
CCCACGAACACTGGGGCATCCAGCCCGATATAATGACCCTGGCCAAGGCCCTGGGAGGTGGGCTCCCCCTTGGAGCGATGGTGGCAAGGGATTACGTCGCCGAGGCCTTCGGCCCTGGAGATCATGCCTCCACCTTCGGGGGGAATCCGATAAGCTGCAGGGCAGGCTGCGTGGTCTTTGAAGAGCTGCTCGAAAGGGGGGTACTGGAGAACTGCCAAAGAATGGGAGATTACCTCATGGAAGGGCTGCAGGACCTGGCCTCGGACCTCGGCAGGGTTGAGGAGGTCAGGGGGAAGGGGCTGATGATCGGGGTCGAACTGCAAGGGCCCTGGGCAAAGGATGTGGTGAGGGGATGCCTCGATCGGGGGATACTGCTCAACGCCCTCGGGGAGAAGGTCCTGAGGATCGTCCCCCCCTTGATCGTGAGCCAGGCGGACTGCGATCGCTTCCTGGAAGTGCTCAGGGAGGTCCTCAAGGGGATTTAGACCAGGGGAAGTCCTTCCAGCATTTCCCTCAATTCCCTCCGGAATTCCCCATCCACTTCTTCGATGACCGCGTTCCATCGGGGATGCAGCCTGGGATTTGGATCCACTGCCGTTCCCCTTATGCCTTTCTTCTGGAAGGCCTGAAATAGCTCCTGCTTGAGGGCCTCCTCTTCGACCTCGCGCCTTCTTCGATACCGCTCAAGCAGCTCTTCGATCCTCCCAAGGCCATCCCTTCCAAAGAGGGTCTCAAGCCCCTTGCGATAGCGCTCCGTTAGGCCCTCCTCCAGGGAAATATTCTCCGAAAGGAGCCGGAAGAACTCCTCAAGACCCGTCTCCCCAAGCCCCTTGAATTCCTCCTTCAGATTATTCCAATTCCTCTCATCCCCCTGGAAATAGGGAAAGAAGAGCCTCTTTGCCTTCTCCCTCTCCTCTTCCCTCTGGAAACGCTCCCTGTCCTTCTGGGTGACCTCCATCCCCTTTAATTTCTCCATCACCAGTTCCCAGGTGCTTTTGATCTCTCCCATCATCTCCTCCTTCAAAAATAGACCGTTACGGTCCTTGAAATCTCGCTTTCATTCCCCCGCGGAGAGGCATCCACTGCCGTCACACCATAGACCCAGCAACCCCTTTCAGGGGGCCTGTCGTAAAAGAAGGTTTCCCGAACGGGAGAGTCGGTGATCCTTTTCAATCCTTCGCCACATCTTCCCCTCCAGACATGATAACCCCTGATGGGCTCCGCCTCCACGGGAAACCAATCGACCTCCACCCTGTCCTTCACCTTCATCGCGATGACCCCGGAAGGCGGAGGTGGGGGCACCAAGTCCCTTGGTGTCGCACACACCTCTTCTGAACTCCTCCCCTCGATGGCAATCCCCTCACTCCATACCACGCCCCTTACGAGGTAACAGAAGGTGACCCCGTTGCGAAGCTCCCGATCCAGAAACTCCTCGCCGGGAAGGAAGACGATCGGATCCGGGGGATGGGATTTGCCCTCCTTTCGCCTGTAAATCGCATATCCTTCGGCTTCAGACACTGGCGACCACCGCACCCTGATGCACCTGTCGCCACCTCTAGCCTCCAGATGTGCCGGCGGCGGTGGAGGGGTTCTCCATCTGAGGATCAGATCTCTGGAAGATTTGCCTCTGTAACCCCAGCGGTTCTCCCCCCGTATCTGAAAGATCAAGGTCTCACCCTCCCCGGGAGGTTCTATCTCCCAGCGATACTTCTTCCTCCCCCTCTGGAAGGGGATCCTGGCCACGGTGACGAAGTCCCCCGGACAGCCTGCACACCCCTCCCTCATAAGGACCACAAAATAGGCCAGATACTCGCTATCCTCTGGGGGGGACCACTCAAGGAAAGGCCTCCCCTCCCTTACCTTAAGAGAAGCCCCTCTCGGTGAATCGGGCAGCAATAAATCCGGCGGCCTCGGAGGGGATTTGACACCACAGCCGAGCACAAAGAGCAGCAGAAGCAGGATGCCCCTCAAAGTCCGAGTTCCTCCTTGGCCCTCTCGATGGCCTCTTTGACGCGTTCAGGAGAAGTGCCCCCGGGGACACCCCGCCTCCTTAAGGCATGATGGGGATCAAGCCACAGCAAGACGTCCCCGTCCAAGAGCTCCGAAAACCCACGGAGCTCTTCCAGACTAAGCTCCCTCAGGTCCTTCCCCTTTTCCTCACAGTGCCTCACGATCTGCCCGGCTATACGATGGGCTTCCCTGAAGGGAAGGCCCTTGTGGACGAGGTAGTCGGCCAGTTCTGTGGCCATGGCGAATCCCCCGGAGGCCATCTGCTCGAGCCTCTCCTTCCTGATCCCAAGCCCCTCAAGCAGGGGCACCATCACCCTGAGGACCCCCTGGAAGGTATCGGAAGCCCCAAACAGCGGTTCCTTGTCCTCCTGAAGATCGCGGTTATAAGCCAAGGGAAGGCCCTTGAGGGTGGTGGCCAGGGACACGAAGGCCCCGATTACGCGGCCTGCCTTTCCCCTCACCAGTTCGAGCACATCGGGATTCTTCTTTTGGGGCATGATGCTTGAGCCGGTGCAGAATCCCTCCGGGAGCTCCACAAGGCCGAACTCGTCCGAGGACCACAGGATCAGATCCTCGGCCATCCGGCTCAGGTGGATCATGCAGATGGAGATGGCGGAGAGATACTCCAGGGCGAAATCGCGATCGGAAACGGCATCGATGCTGTTTTCGCTGATCCTGGAGAATCCGAGGAGTTCGGCCAAAAACTCCCTGTCGATGGGGTAAGGATTCCCCGAGAGGGCCGAACTGCCAAGGGGCATGATATCCACCCTCTTCCGGCACTCGGAGAGCCTCTCGCTGTCCCGTTTGAACATCTCGTTGTAGGCCATGAGATAATGGGAAAGCAGCACGGGCTGGGCCCTCCTCAGATGGGTATAGCCCGGGGCCAGGATCCCAAACCACTGCTCGGCCTTTCTCACCAGGGCCCTCCTGAGCTCGGCGAGCAGTTCCCGTTGCTCCCCGATGGTCCTGAGGAGCCATAGCCTGAGGTCCAATACAACCTGATCGTTACGGCTCCTTCCGGTGTGAAGCTTTCCCCCGAGTTCCCCCACCTTCCTCCTGAGGAGCCCTTCAACGAGCATGTGCACGTCTTCCCAGGAGGGATCAAGCTCCACCTCCCCCCTTTCCAGCTCCCCGGCAATTTCATCGAGGCCTTCGAGGATCTTTTGGCCCTCCTCTTCGCTCAAGATCCCGGCTCGCATCAGGGCCCGACAGTAAGCCTTGCTGCCCTCTATGTCCTCCTTCCACAGCCTTATGTCGAAGGGGAGCGAAGCCGTAAACTCCTCGACCACCCTCTCGGTCCTCTCCCTAAACCTTCCTCCCCAGGGCTTCTCCATCACCTGCCCCTTGGCCCGAAGATGGCCGTCCCTATCCTCACCATGGTGGCCCCTTCCTCCACGGCCACCTTATAGTCGTTGGACATGCCCATGGAGAGCTCCCGAAGGATTATGCCCCCTTCTGCCAGTCTGTCCCTCAGCTCCCTGAGTCTGCGGAAGAAGGGCCTCGAATCCTCCGGATCCTCCGAATAGGGGGGCATCGTCATGAGCCCCAGGACCTCGAGATTTGGCATCCCAACGGCAGCCCTGATGAGCTCCGGCAGCCCTTCGGGGCTAACCCCTGCCTTGGTCTCCTCTCCGGAGAGGTTCACCTGTACGAGCACCCGGATCCTCCTGCCCTCCTTCTGGGCCCTCTTCTGCAGTTCCTGGGCCAGCTTGAGACTTGACAGGGAGTGGATGACCTCAAAGAGCCTGACGGCATGTTTGGCCTTGTTGCTTTGAAGCCTTCCTATCATGTGCCACTTCACCCTGTCTCCTATGACCTCATATTTGCGCTGGGCCTCCTGCACGTAATTCTCCCCTATGGTGTCAAGACCCGCCTCCACGGCCTCAAGGATCCTCTCGGGGGGGACCCCCTTTGTGGCACCGATGAGCTTGACCTCCTCAGGCCTCCTGCCGCTTCGGAGGGCCGCCTCCGCGATCCCCTCCCGGACCCTTCTGAGGTTTTCCCTTACGGAACCCAAAGGCCCACCTCCTTCAAGGGTCCCAACAGCTGTGCTATCGGGAGCCCAACTACATTAGTATAAGACCCCCTTATCCATTCGATAAACCCCCCGCCTATCCCCTGGATGGCATAGGCCCCGGCCTTATCCAGCGGTTCCCCGGTCCGGATGTACCATTCGATCTCCCGGTCCTCCAAGGGGAGGAACTTCACCAGGGTCTCCTCCATCCCCTGGAATTCCCGGCTGTCACGGAGGTTGACCAGGGAGAAGACCGTGATCACTTTATGGACCTTCCCCGAGAGGAGTTGAAGCATCCTCTTTGCATCTTCCCGATCCCTGGGTTTGCCCAGGATCTCGTCCCCGAGAAGCACTATGGTGTCGGCCCCCAGGCTCCAGTACCCGGGATGGAGGTTTGCACCGTAAAGGGCCTTTTCACGGGCAAGCCTCCTGACATGTTCATAAGGGCTTTCGCCCTCCCTCCTCTCTTCGGGGACATCGGGTTTCGCGATGATCAGCCTTATGCCGAGCCTCTCAAGAAGTTCCTTCCTGCGAGGGGACTTCGAGGAGAGGATGAGGGTCATCCACCGACCATGCCGATGAAGAATCCAGCCGCCATGAGGGTCCCTATAACCCCGGCGACGTTCGGGCCCATGGCGTGCATGATCAGGAAGTTCTTGGGATCCTCCTCCATCGCGAGCCTCTGGCTGACCCTCGCAGCCATTGGGACGGCCGAAACCCCCGCACTCCCTATCAGGGGATTGATCTTCTCCTTCAGGAAGAGGTTCATGAACTTCGCAAACAGCACCCCTCCGGCGGTGCTGAAGATGAAGGCCACAAGCCCAAGAGCGTAGATCATGAGGGTCTCGGGCCTCAAGAAGTTGTCCGCTGACATCGTGGCCCCCACCGATATCCCGAGGAAGATGGTCACTATGTTCATGAGCTCATTTTGAGCCGCCTCCGAGAGCCTCTTCAC
>QMLA01000097.1 GCA_003646585.1 Deltaproteobacteria bacterium
GCCTCCTCGGGAGGGAATCCGAGGTGCAGATGGGGCACCACCTTGTCAATGGCCCTCAAAAATACCCCACCCAAAAGGAACCCTACCACCGCCGGAACCCAACTCCCTGACATCTCCACAGAGGGCAGAAGGAGGGAGAAGAAACTGGCAGCTATCATCACCCCCGCGGCAAAACCGAGCATCGCATCCAGAAACCTCCTCGATGGTTCCTTCCTCAAGAAAACGGCAAGGGCCCCAAGGCCTGTGAGTCCCCAGGTGAAAAGGGTGGCAACCAATGCCTGAAACACCGGACTTAAACCCGCAAAACCCTCCACCAATCCCAACCCCAAAGGAAAATGCCCGGACATTTTCACCCCCTTTCCACCCCTTGTCCACCCACTCCCCACGAATTGTCCACAATTTAAAACAACCGTATCACAAAGTTGACATCCCACCCTTTTTGGGCTAAAAGGTGGGATAGAGTGGGATAAAGTGGAGAAACCTTGTTTCGCGGGCGTTTTGAGCACACCATTGATAGCAAGGGTCGGGTCAGCATTCCGTCCAGGTTCAGGGAGGTGTTGCAGAGTCAGTATGGCAGTGAGGATTTGGTCCTTACTGTTTATGATTCCTGTATTGTGGCCTTTCCTTGGGAGGAGTGGAGGAGGTGGGAGGAGAGGCTCAAGGAGCTTCCCCTCCTTCGGGCTGAGACCAAGAGGTTTTTCCGTTATTTCCTGTCCGGGGCGGTTGATTGCAGGATCGACGATCACGGGCGTCTGCTGATTCCGGCCCAGATGAGGGTTCAGGCCCAGTTGAAGAAGGAAGTGGTGCTTGTGGGTATGCTCAAGGGCTTCGAGATATGGGACAAGGAGCTGTGGCAAGAGGAGATGCTCAGGTGTCAGGAGATGTTTGACAAGGTGAGCGAGACCATCGCTGAGTGGATGGGCTTTTGAGATGGGTGTCCCGTTGATGGTGGATCGGGGAGATAAGGAAGGACAGGTGGAGGCCATTCACAGACCCGTTTTGGCCGACGAGGTGGTGGAGTACCTCGGGTGCAGGCGGGGAGGGGTCTTTGTGGATCTCACCATTGGGGAAGGGGGTCATGCCGAAAGGATGCTGGAGAGTTCGCCGGATGTCTTCGTGATCGGGGTCGATTGGGATGAGGAGATCCTGGAAAGGGCCAGGAGGCGTCTGGAGCGTTTCAAGGCGCGTCTGGCCCTGGTGAGGGACAACTTCGTGAACATCGCCGAGATCCTCGAGGATCTCGATATGAAGGAGGTCGACGGAATACTGCTCGATCTCGGTCCATCGCTCTTCCATTTCCGCTCCCAGAGGGGCTTCAGTTTTCAGGAGGATACCCCCCTTGATATGAGGATGGATAAGAGGCGTCCCCTGACGGCTGCCCAGATCGTGAACACCTGGCCCCTGGATCGGCTGCGGAAGATCATCAGGTTTTACGGGGATGAGCGCTGGGCCACCAGGATCGTGAAAGCCATCGGTGAGAGGAGGCTCAAGGGTGGGATAAGGACCACGCGGGAGCTGGCCGATCTCGTCTCCGAGACCATCCCCAAGAGATATCATCCCGAAAAGATCCATCCTGCCACCAAGACCTTTCTGGCCCTGAGGATCGCCGTCAACGAAGAGCTCAAGAACCTCAAGGAGGTCCTGGAGAAGGCACCCTTCTGCCTGAGGAAGGGAGGGAGGTTGGCGGTCATATCCTTCCACTCCCTGGAGCACCGTATCATCAAGGAGGTCTTCGGCAAGCTATCCAAGGACTGCATCTGTCCCCCCTGGTTTCCCCAGTGCGTTTGCGGAGGGAACAGGAAGGTCATAGAGCTTGTGACCCGCAGCCCTGTGGTGCCCTCCGAGCAGGAGGTCGAGGCCAACCCGAGGGCGAGAAGCGCGCAGATGAGGGTGGCAGAAAGGGTATGAGGGCGGTTCTTTTCGGGCTCCTGTTGATCCTGTCCGGGCTTCTTCTGCTCACGGTGGTGAGGATCAAGGCCTTGCACCTTAAATATGAGATATCCGGGCTCCAGCAGGAAAAGGGGGAGCTTATGAGGAGAAAGAAGGAACTCGAGCTCGAGCTGGCCCTTCTCACCTCCCCTGCGGAGATAGAGCGCAGGGCCAAGGCTGAACTCGGCATGCGCTATCCAAGAGCCCACGAGGTGATCGTTATAGGGGTTGAAAGGTGAAGGCGAAGAGGGTCCGGTTGATCCTTATGGGGGTGGGGGTCCTCGCGCTCCTGTGTCTTTTCGAGGTGAGGGCCTTCTACCTTCAGACCCTCTCAAGGGATCGGTTCCTGCAGAGGGCAAAAAGGCAGTATTACGCGAGGGTGGTGATTCCGTCCAAACGGGGCCGGATAATGGACCGGGAAGGGAGGGTTATGGCCGTAAGTCTGCTGGTCCCCTCCCTTTATGCCGTCCCCTTTGAGGTCACCGATAAGGGAAGGGCCGCCAGGCTCCTTTCCGAGGTGCTGCAGGTTTCCCCCTCAGCGATTGAAGGGAAGCTTTCGTCCAACCGGCACTTCGTGTGGATAAAGAGACATGCGAGTCCTCAGGAGTTCGAGAAGGTCAGGGAGCTGGGGATAAGGGGTATTGATGCGGTAAAGGAACCCAAGAGGTTTTATCCCTACAGGGAACTTGCCTCCCCCCTTTTGGGCTTCGTGGGGGTCGATCACCAAGGCCTTGAGGGGCTTGAGAGGGCTTACGATAAGTGGTTGAGGGCACCGGCAGTGGAGATGGTGATGGAGAGGGATGCCCTGGGGAGGCTCATCAGCCTTCCCCTTGAGCCCGATACCGGGGGCCCTTGGGATCTCCGCCTGACCCTGGATGTGAGGGTCCAGTACATCCTGGAGAAGGAGCTTGAGCGCGGGATGATTGAGGCTCAGGCGAAGAGGGCCGTGGGGGTGATAATCGATCCCTTCACGGGGGAGATCCTCGCCATGGCTTCCCTCCCTTCCTTCAATCCCAATTGTTTCAGTCAGTACCCTCCCGAGAGGTGGAAGAACCTGTGCACGATGGGGTTGTTCGAGCCGGGCAGTGTGCTCAAGCCTTTCCTCATCGGTGCCGCCCTCCAGGAGGGCATTGTGGGACGCAATGACGTTCTGTTTTGTGAGGGTGGCAGGTATCATGTCGGGCCCGTGACCGTCAGGGATGTTAAGGCATACGAATGGCTCACGGTGGAGGAAATACTTCAGTTTTCGAGCAACATCGGTGCTGCAAAGGTGGCCAGGGCAATGGGGGCCTACAGGTACTATCGGTATCTCAGGGCCTTTGGCTTCGGAAGGGCCACGGGTGTGGGGGTGCCCGAGGAGGAGGGCATCTTGCGCCCCCCGAGGAACTGGACGCTTGTGGATCTTGTGACCCTCGGTTTCGGCCAGGGGATGGTCTGCACACCCCTTCAGCTGGCCGTTGCCTATTCGGTCATCGCCAACGGGGGAGTGAGGGTGAATCCCTATGTGGTTAAGGAGATGGTCCGGGTGAGGGATGGGAAAAGGAGGGCCTCCTTCCCCCAGCCCGGCCAAAGGGTCCTTTCCCGGGAGACCTGCAGGGTCTTAATGGAGATGCTGGAGAGGGTTGTGGCGGAGGGGACGGGGAAGAAGGCCTCCCTTGAGGGTTACCCTGTGGCGGGGAAGACCGGCACCTCCCAGAAGTACGACCCTGAAGAGGGGCGTTACAGCAGGGAACGCTTTGTGGCCTCCTTTGTGGGAATCCTTCCCTCCCGAAGGCCCAGGGCCGTGGTGGTCATCATGCTCGATGAACCCAAGAGGTCCATTTACGGTGGTGAGGTGGCCGCTCCCATATTCAAGGGGATAGCCCGAGAGTTGGTCCAATACTGGGGCCTTCCCCGACGGGGAAAGATGACCCTGCTGGCGGACGGAAGGAGCCTATGAGGCTTGGGGAATTGATAAGGGGTCTGGAAGTCCTGCAAGTGCACGGGGATCTGGGGGTGGAGATATCGGACATAAGTTCGGATTCGAGGCTCATCAGGGGAGGGGAGCTCTTTGTGGCCATAAGGGGTGAGAGGGCCAATGGCCATGGCTTCCTCCGGGAGGCAGTCAGCAGGGGGGCAAGGGCCCTCCTGGTCGAGGACCCGCCTTCGGGCATTGGGGTTCCCTGGGTTCAGGTCAGGGATACGAGGGTGGCCCTCGGGGAGGTGGCCTCGAGGTTTTACGGTCAGCCGAGTCTCGGGTTGAAGGTGGTGGGTATCACGGGGACCAATGGCAAGACCACAAGCTGCTACCTTTTGGAATCGATCCTCAAGGCCCATGGAGCGAAGGTGGGGGTGATAGGGACGGTGAGTTACCGGTGGATGGATCAACAGAGGGAGGCCCAGAACACAACCCCCTCATCCTTGGAGCTTCAAAGGCTCCTCAGGGAGATGCTCGATTCAGGGGTGACCCATGTGGTCATGGAGGTTTCCTCCCATGCCCTCGTCCAGAGGCGGCTCAAAGGGTGTCACTTCGACATCGGGATCTTCACCAACATCTCCCCTGAACACCTGGATTATCACGGGACGATGCGGGAATACCTCCGGGCCAAGGCCCTTTTCTTCCAGGAGGTATTGAAGGAGAGCCAAAAGGATCCCTGGGCCATTTACAACGCCGATGATCCGAAGGTGAGGGAGGTGGTCGAAGGGGTTGAAGGCCTCAAGGAATTCGGCTTTGGGGTGAGGGGTCTCGTGAGGCCCATCCGGTGGAGGGCAGACCTTGAGGGGATTTCCTTCGAGCTCGAGACGCCAAGGGGTCCCCTTGAGGCCAGATCCAGGTTGGTAGGCTACCACAACCTCTATAACATCATGGCCGCCGTATCCGCGGCGATAATCCTGGATGTCGACATACAGGCCATATGCCGGGGCATAGAGGGGCTCAAAGGGGTTCCGGGGAGGCTTGAGAGGGTGTCCGAGAAGCCCAAGGTCTTCGTGGATTACGCCCACACCCCCGATGCCTTGCAGAAGGTCCTTGAGGCCCTAAGGCCCTTGAC
>QMLA01000098.1 GCA_003646585.1 Deltaproteobacteria bacterium
CTGCCGAAGCCCTTGGTGAGTTCGGCGAGGATCACGTCCCTTGGGGCGTGCCTCAATCCCTTGCCGATCCTCTCCAGCAGCAGGAGCCCGAGGGCCATCTCCCATCGCCCGACCAGGGCCAAAAGGGGGATGGCCAGGTTTACGGCGTATCCGGCATAGATGAGGCGCCATTGGAGCCCCGATGAGGCCATGCGATCGACGAGCAGACCGCTCAGAAACCTCATCCCGTAGTTTACGAATTCCCCCACACCCAGGACTCCGAGGGCGATGACGGGGGCCTCCAGCAAGTTCAGGAAGGCCCCGCTTACCGATCTGCCGCCTTCATAGACCACATCTGAAGAGAGCGAAAGGAGGCAGAGGAAGAGGAAGGCAAGCCACACCCTTTGGTCCATTACGCTAAGGCCCTTTATGCTCTCTGGAGGCCCTCAGCGGTTACCTTGAGCTCGTGGAGGAGCTCAGCGGGATTGTTTATCGGGTATCTGAGCCTCGGCATGAGGTCCTCGATGGGGATGCCCTTGACCCTTATTCCCTCAAGGGCGGTCTTCAGTTCCTCGGGGGAACCGACCGGGTATTTCACCCCTTTGGTATGCCTTAGGACGGTGTAGGCTAGGGGATATCGACTATCTCCATCATCCTCTCGGCCAGCCCTCTCGCATAGGACATCAGGACCGAGGACTCCCTTCCCTCCTTCACCTCCTTGTAGGCCCCGGGCCACACCCCCTGCCATGTGCACCTTGAGGTCCCTTTTGCCCCATTCCCCTTCCGTCTCCCCGAGCTTTCTTAAGGCGAGTTCGGGGGCGGCCCGCAGGATATTCCTCACGGTGTTGCGGCTCAGGCCGATGAAGCGGGCTATCTCGTCCTCGGTCTTTGTGAACTCCTCCCGCAGCACAACGGCAAAGGCAGCCCTCGCTAAAGAGGGGAACCAGGTTAGGGTCCTGAACTCGGCGAGCCTCATCAACCCCCCAGAAGATCCAAGGTCTTGAAGAAGACCCTTCCGGCGAGGTTTTTTATTTCGGAACGATCCTCCTGCCTGGGTCTTATCTCGATGACCATCCCCGTCCTGGTGTCATGGCCACAGAGCCTGCAGCCATCTATCCTGAAGAGCCTCACTATGTCGCCCACCTCCCTGCCATAAAGCCTCGCCTTGTACGGCGAGTCTATGAGCTCCTTGGCCAGGACCATTGTGCCATCCACAATGTGACCGACGGCATACCCTCCTGCTGCTTCAGCGGTCAGCTCTTCATGGCCGCTCCGTTTCTGGGAGACCAAAAGGGCCGTCTGGTGCCATTTCTTGAGGAAGTTATAGAGTCGCCTCACCACAGCACGGGCCATCATCTCTTTGTTCTCGAAAATCCCTGTGACCGAATCTATTACGGTGAACCTCACCTTGTAGGTCTGGATGGCATAGGCGAGGGTGGAGAGCAGCTCCAGGACATCGTCGCGGATATGGCCGTAGGAGGCAGCATCTATCAGGATCAGGTTGTCCTCGAACTCCTCAAAACTGTAGCCCATGGCCTGAGCCCTGAGCTTCAGCCCTGCCACCAGGAAATTGGCCGGGGTCTCCACCGGGATGAAGGCCACCCGTTCTCCCCTTCTGGCCTGCTCCACGGCAAACTGCTCGGCCATGAGGGACTTACCGGTGTCTGAAACGCCGGTGATGTTGAAGACCGAGTAAGCTGGGATACCCCCAGGGTTTTCTTTCCCTCATCGGTTGCGACGTAAAAAAGCCCGTCAAGTCCCTCCACCCCTGTGGGGACCCCTCTGATCTCGGGGGCCTCCTCCAGGGCCCGTCCTCCTGTGAGGATGGCCCTCTTTTTCGGGCTCGGGGAAACCGCTCCTGCTGGGTATGATCCTCGTAATCCTCACGCCTCCTCATGGTACGAAAAAATAAATCCTTCCGCCTGTTCTTCAAGGACTTTGTGAAGAAATGACCATAGATCGCCGGTCTTCCTCCCGTCAGGCCTCCCCCACGGGAAGGCCCCTCAGGGTGATGGGGAATCCTCTCATCCTGCATCCCTTACCCCCAAAATCCCTCTTTATGTCCTCAGATCGAACCTGTCGAGGTTCATGACCTTGTCCCATGCCGCCACAAAGTCCCGAACGAACATCTCCTTTGCGTCATCGCACGCATAGACCTCGGCAATGGCCCTCAACTCGTCGTGATGGCCCAAGATGAGATCCACCCGGGTGGCCCTCCACTTGAGCTCTCCGGTCCGTCTGTCATAGCCCTCAAACAGATAACGGTGCTCATCCCCCTGCCTCCACTCGGTCTCCATATCGAGGAGGTTCACGAAGAAGTCATTGCTCAGGACCCCGGGGCTACGGGTCAGGACTCCGTGGTTTTGGTATCTGTAAGTGGCTCCAAGGACCCTCAATCCGCCGATGAGCACCACCGTCTCCGGTACCGTGAGCTTTAAGAGTTGGGCCTTATCGACGAGGAAGTACTCGGGGGTCGAGTAAATGTCACCTTCGTCGATGGTGCTCGGGTCACGGAAGTAGTTTCTGAAGCCGTCCGAGAAGGGCTCTATCTTCTTGTAAAAGTCGACTTCAACCTGATCCTGGGTGGCATCGACCCTCCCGGGGATGAAGGGAACCCTGAGATCAAACCCCGCTTCCCTTGCGGCCCTCTCTATGGCGGCACAACCCCCGAGGACTATGAGATCGGCTAAAGAAACCCCTTTTCCGCTTCCTGCGTCCTTTTGCTTTTCGTTGAACTCTCGCTGAATCTTTTCATAAACCCCGATTACCTTCTTCAAATCCTCTGGATGGTTAACCTCCCACTGGTTCATGGGATAAAGCCTGATCCTTGCCCCATTGGCCCCTCCCCTTCTGTCAGAGTCCCTATAGGCTGCAGCCGATGACCACGTGGTGTAGACCAACTGAGGGATGCTCAACCCCGAAGCTAGGATCATCTCCTTGAGCTGCTGGATCTCATCCTCCCCTATCAGTTCGTGGTCCCTTTCTGGGAGCGGATCCTGCCAAACGAATTCCTCTTTGGGGACATAAGGGCCGAGGTGGCAGACCTTTGGCCCCATGTCCCTGTGGGTGAGCTTGAACCAGGCCCGGGCGAAAGCCCTCTCGAACTCCTCGGGGTTCTCCAAGAATTTTTTGGCCGTCTCGGCGTATTTTTCATCGAACCTGAGGGCCAAATCCGCGGTGAGCATACGGGGCTTGTGTCTTTTGTTGGGATCGTGAGCATCGGGGATGATCTCCGGGGCATCCTTGGCTACCCATTGGGGCTTGCCCGCAGGGCTGGTTTCTATTTCCCACTCGTACTGAAAGAGGATCCTGAGGTACTGAATCCCGAACTTGGTGGGAGTGGGAGACCAGACCAGTTCAAAGCCCGAGGTAAAGGTATCGGGACCCTTTCCGGTATTGTAGTCGAACTTCCACCCCAGCCCTTGCTGTTCAATGGGAGAAGATGAAGGGTCAGGTCCTAGGAATTGCTCCGGGGCCGCCCCGTGGCATTTCCCGAAGGCATGCCCTCCGGCGATCAAGGCCACCGTATCTTCGTCGTCCATCCCCATCTTGGCGAAGACAAACCTTATCTCCTGTGCGGACAATTTGGGGTCGGGAACCCCTTTGGGGCCTGCGGGGTTGACGTAGATGAGCCCCATCTCGGTGGCAGAGTAGGGCTCTCTCAGTTTCTCTTCCTCGAAGCGGCCCTTGGCCGTGAGCATCTCCTCTTCGGGCCCCCAGTCGGGGCTTTCATCCGGCTCGAATATGTCCTGCCTGCCGAGGGAGAAACCCAAGATCTTCACGCCCATGTCCTCCAAGGCAACGGTCCCGGAGAGGATTATCAGGTCTGCCCAGGAAAGCTTCTTCCCGTACTTCTTCTTTATGGGCCAAAGTAGCCTCAGGGCCTTGTCGAGCCCTATGTTGTCGGGCCAGTTGATCCTGGGGGGAAACCTTATGCTTCCGTCCCTGGCCCCACCTCTTCCGTCGTAAACCCTGTAGCTTCCAGCACTGTGCCAGGCCAAACGGACGAAGAGGGGGCCGTAGTGTCCGAAGTCAGCAGGCCACCAATCCTGCGATTCCCGCATAAGTTCCTTAAGGTCCTTTATCACCGCATCGACACCGAGCCCCTGGACTTCCCTCAGATAGTCGTAATCCCCGTAGGGGTTGGAGGCCGGGCAGTTTTGTCGCAGGGGCTTGAGATTCAGCCTGTTCGGCCACCGGTCACTTATCCATCTCTTTCTGGGCTTCATCCCTTCGCCCTTCATAGTGTACATACCTCCTCATATTTTTGACGGGGGCCAGGCCGCCAAGGCGGGCTGCCTGGGGTTGTCCCCCGTAGCATCAGACACCGAATTCCCATCCTGCGGAGGGCCAAAACAGCCTCCCTGGCCTCGGGCTTTATGGCATCCGAGAGGGCGTGGCCAGGACCCAGAGGACGAAGGCATCCCCGGGGAAGCTCAACGTCTGCTCGAGCTCCAGCAGTCCTTGAACCGCAGGAGAGAGCAGAAGCACGGGAAAGGTCAATGCTATACAAACCCAAAAACCTCCGCTTGAAGTCGGCGACCATCGACGCGTGGTGAGCACGGGGGGCTTGCTGCTGGGAGGGATGTTGAGGATGGGCACGATGTGCTGGGGGCGGCCTTCCCCTTCGATCGTGTCTATGCTCCATGGCCCCCTCAATTCCTCACGGTTATCACCTTCTTGACCTCGGGAACCCTCTGCATCAATAGATGCTCGGCCCACAGACTGAGGGCCACATCGGGACCAGCTCAGCAGAGTCTCCCGCCGATGAGCCTCAGGGTCACCTCACCGCTTGAGGGATCGGCATCCACCAGTTCCACGTAGCCGTCGGCAAGCTCCTCGAGATCGGGCCTCAACTCCTCAATGACCCTCTTAATCCTCTCCAAAATCCATCCCTTCACCTTCCGAACCTCGATATGAGGTCCTTAATTCTATCCTCTATCTCATCCCTCACCCTTTGAAAGGCCTCC
>QMLA01000099.1 GCA_003646585.1 Deltaproteobacteria bacterium
GACTTGCGGGGTGGAAAAGGGTATCCGGGTTTCTCAACGAAGGGGATCTCGTCCTCCATGCGGGTGACATCCTCTATCATGGTCCGCGGAACCCCCTTCCGGAGGGCTATAATCCGAAAGAGCTGGCAGAAGCCATAAATTCCCTGAAGCCTCCTGCCCTTTTTGCGCGGGGCAATTGCGACGCTGATGTGGACCAATTGCTCCTGCGTTTTCCCATCCAGTCACCGTACATTTTCTGCTTCCTGGAGGGTTTGAGGATCATCGTCCTCCACGAACTCGATCAACGGAGCCGCCAGATGATCGAGCTTTACGAACCCGATATCCTTGTCTTCGGACACACCCATAAACCCGATCTCTCCAAGGAGGGCAAGACCCTGTTGCTGAACCCCGGATCCCTTTCCCTCCCCAAGGATTCCGAACCGACCTTCGCCTTAATCGACACTGCGGAGGGATCAGTTTATGTGCTCTCCTTGGAAGGGAATGTGGTTTTACAAACAAAAATTTAGGAGGGATCAATGGATTTTAAGGAGTTCGATCTCAGGGACTTCCCCAATAGCTTCATTGCGGTAACAAAGGCGGTGCTTCTGAGACCTGGCGAATTCTTCAGGGTAATGCCCACCGAGGGAGGATTTGGCCCTCCGGTGGCATACCTCGGTATCTGTTTTGCCATATGGGCCCTTTTGAGGTCCCTGATCCTCCTCAATCCCCTCTTCATCCTGCTGGGGATAATAAGCTTTTTCTTCTCCTTTTTGGGGGCCGGAATCCTCCAGCTGGTGCTCAAGAAGTTCTTCGGTGCTCGGGGAAATTACGAAGCCACCTTCAGGGTTGTGGCTTACAGTGGTGCCGTGAACCTCCTGAGCTGGATACCCTTTCTGGGCTTCCTCGCTTCCCTTTACGGACTCTGGCTCAAGATCGTGGGGCTTGAGGCGGTCCATGGAGTGACCAAGCTCAAAGCCTTTCTGGCCGTCCTGATAAGTGCGGTCATCTTCATCCTCATAACCCTTCCCATAGGGGGGTTTGTGTTCCTATGGGCTTAGGAGAAGTGAGGACGCGTTTTGCCCCAAGTCCCACGGGATATCTGCACATAGGGGGGGCGAGGACTGCCCTTTTCAACTGGCTTTTCGCGAGACATAACCGCGGAAAGTTCATCCTGAGGATCGAGGACACCGACAGGGAGCGGTCCCGGGAGGAGTTCCTCGAGGATATCCTCTCGAGCCTCCGATGGCTCGGCCTCCAATGGGACGAGGGGCCGTATTTTCAGAGCGAGAGGATGGATCTCTATCGAGAGCATGCCTTCAGGCTCTTGGAGGAAGGGAAAGCATATCGTTGCTATTGCACCCCCGAAGAACTTGAGCAGATGCGCAAAAAGGCCCTTCAAGAAGGTCGCAAACCCAAATACGATGGCCGATGCAGAAACCGCACGGATCAGCCTAACAGACCCTTTGCCATAAGGTTCAAGGCACCCATCGAAGGGGTGACAGTGGTCGAGGATCTCCTGAGGGGGAAGGTGGTCTTTCGGAACGAAGAACTTGACGATCTCATAATCCTTCGCTCCGATGGCACCCCCACTTATAACTTCTGCGTGGTGGTCGATGACGCCCTCATGGGGATAACCCATGTTATCCGTGGCGATGACCACCTGAACAATACCCCCCGCCAGCTCCTGCTGTACCAGGCCCTGGGCTTCGATCCCCCGAGGTTTGCCCACGTTCCCCTGATCCTAGGGCCCGATCGCACGCGTTTGAGTAAACGCCATGGGGCAACCTCTGTGAGTTCCTACCGAGAAATGGGCTTTCTGCCCGAAGCGATGGTAAACTACCTCGCCCGATTGGGCTGGTCCTGGGGGGACCAGGAGATCTTCAGCATCGATGAACTCATCGAGAAGTTCACCTTGGACAATGTAAGCCGCTCTCCTGCCGTCTTCGATCCGGAAAAACTGCTGTGGTTGAATTCCCACTACATAAAAACCCTGCCCCCCGAAGAGATTGCGAGAAGGCTTCAGCCCTTTCTGGAACGCAGGGGAATCACCGTCCCGCTGGACGAAAAGCTCATTGAGGCCGTGAAGACCCTTCAGCCCCGGTCCAGGACCCTTGATGAGATGGCCCAACAGGGTCTCTTTTATTTCCTGCCGCCTGCCTCCTATGATGCATCTGGCACCAAAAAGTTCTTCACGGAAAGGGGTCTCGAGTTTCTGGACCGTTTCAGGGAAAGGATAAAGGCCACCGAGTTCGATCCCCAACAGCTGGAAAAGGCCTTCAGGGAAGTGAGCGAACAGAGGGGCCTCAAGACCCGGGATGCAGCTCAGGCCATAAGGCTCTCTCTAACCGGAGGCACTGTGAGTCCAGGATTGTTTGAGATAATGCAGATCCTGGGACGGGAGGAATGCCTCAGGCGGATCGAAAAAGCACTGCAGTGGGCGAAGGTTTCAGGGGGGCATGCGCCTTAAAGCCATAGAACTGCTGGGATTCAAGTCCTTCAATAACCGTTCTCTTCTCCTTTTCCCCCCTCGTGGCTTAAGCGTCATCATAGGGCCTAACGGCTGTGGTAAATCCAATATCGTCGATGCCATCCTCTGGGCCCTGGGGGAGATGAGGCCCACTTTTTTGCGATCGAAATACATGGAAGATGTGATCTTCAACGGCACAAACGATGTCAGACCTTCAGGCATGGCGGAGGTGTCAATAATCCTGGAGGACCCGGAACGGGAAGGCGAGATAAGGATCACCAGGAGGCTTTACCGCTCCGGGGAAAGCGAATACCTGCTTAACAGAAAACCCTGCCGCCTTAAGGACATAAGGGACCTGTTCCTGGGAACCGGTCTTGGTACCAACAGCTATGCGATAGTACCCCAAGGGGAAATCGAGGCCCTCATCACAGCACCGCCCCAACAGCTCAGGATGCTGATTGAGGAAGCCGCAGGTACCAGTAAAGTCGAGGAAAAAAGGAAGGAAACTCTGAAGAAGCTTGAGATAAGCAGGCAAAACCTCCAGAGACTGGAAGACCTGCTCCGCGAAGTCGAACACCAGGCAAATTCGCTGAGGTACCAAGCCTCTAAGGCCAGACGCTTTAAGAACCTGAGGGAAAAGCTCCGCAGCTTGGAACTCCGGGAGGCGGCCTTCCGATGGCAACAGGCTTCCACAAAATTGGAGGAGGTCCTGGATCGCCAGAGGGATCTGCAGCTGGAGCTCGAAAAACTTAGGAAGAGGCATGAGGAGATCTCGGAAGGGATCGCTGAAAAAGAGGTGGATGCCCGAACTCTGAGGGACGAAATCGAGGAGAGGGAAAAGGAGCGACTTCGACTGGAGGGGAAGAGAAAGGGGTATTCTGAAAGGCTCAAGGGGCTTGAGAACGAAAGGCTCAACATCCTGAGAGGTATCGAAGAGAAAAGAAGGAAACTGCGCGATCTCCGGGATACCCACCTTGAACTCACCGACAGGAGGAACCGGATCCTCGAGGAGATCGAGGACATAGAGGTGGCCCTCAAATCCAAACAGGAAGCCCTCGCCCGGATAGAAGGGGGGTTATCCCTCCTTGATCCCCAACGCAAGGAACTCATGGCCAAACGGGACACCCTCAGGAAGAAGTTAATAGAGGTAGAAGGGATAAGGATCCGCCTGAGGAATTCCTTGAAGGAGGCCCAGGAAAAGCTCTCGTTGGGACAGAAAAAGGCCCAACGGCTCAAGGGGGAGCTCGAAGGGATTGCCGAGAAAGCCCGGGAGTTCGAGGCCCAAATAAAACAAAAGGAGGCCGAAAGGGAAGGGATCCTCCGGGCACTGAACGAGATGGAAAGGACCCTGAACTCCCTTGCCCAAAGGGAGAAGGAACTGGGAGAGAGGCTTTCGAAGAAGCGGCAAGAGCTCCTGACCCTTTCGGGAGAAATCAATGCCCTAAAACTCCAAAGGGAAATGCTCTCCAGGATGGAAGCGGACTATGCGGGCTATCCGGAGGTGATCAGGGAGATCCTCAAATCGCCTGCCGCCTTCGGCCTGTCAGATGTCGAACTCCTGGGGGACCTCTTGGAAGTGCAGAAGGGGTACGAGAGGGCGGTGGAAGCCGTCCTCGGGGACAGGATAAGAGCCCTTGTGGTGAGGGATAGGGAAGAAGCCTTGAGGGTCCTCGAAGCAACCGAGGGAAAGATACCCGTGCTGCTGCTGCCCTGTGAAGACCCTGGAGGAGAAGGGGAACTGGTGAGGGTAACCAGGATCAGGAAGTTTCACGGGCTCTCGAGCCTTTTGCTGGGGAACGTAGAGCTCGTCCCCGAACTTCCTCGAAGGCCCTTTCCGGGTCGTGAATACGTAACCCTCGATGGCCTCTACCTGGATCATCGGGGGGTCCTGTGGGGTAATAGATCTTCGGGCATATTGGAACGCAAAAACCTCTTGAAGGAGATCTCCAAAGAGATCGAGAGACTTGGTGAGAAATGGGAAGCCCTCCGGAAGAAGGTGGAGGAGATCGACGAGGAATCCCGAGGGATCAAGGAACAGAGGCAACAGCTGGAAGATGAGAGGAGGCGGAAAGAGAAGGCACTGAGGGGGAACGAATCCCTCCAGAGGAATCTCCGGGGGGAGCTGGAGGTCCTCCGAAGGAAAGAGGGAACCCTCAGTGTCGAACTTGAGGAACTCGCCGAGGAGAGCTCTTACTGGGAAAGACAACTGGCCGAAGTCAGAAGGGAACTCGAGGAAAGGGAGAAGGAGAGAAAAGGGATACAGGAAGAGCTTTCCGAGGTGGAGAAGGAGCTCAAGAGGCTGGAAGAAACCCTGAAGGAATTCGAAGGGAAACGGGGCTCCCTGAAGGAGGAACTGGCGACCCTGAGGGAAAGGCTAAAGGGGAAGGGGAATCTGGTAAGGGATATCGAGTTGCGGATCCAAAGGATCACCAAGGAAGAGGATTCTCTGAAAGAAGAGTACGGAAAGCTCAAGAGAAGGCTGGAGGATA
>QMLA01000100.1 GCA_003646585.1 Deltaproteobacteria bacterium
AGAGGGAATATTTCAGGCTTGTGGAGCAGGGGGGGTCGGAGTTCGCCATCCTGCTCGATCTCCCCCCTGAGGAACTGCGCCGCATAGCCCCTCCCAGGATATACGAGGGGATCACGCGGGTCAGGCGAGGCGAACTGGAGATCACCCCGGGATACGATGGGGTTTATGGTAAGATAAGGATCTTCGGCGAACAGAAGGCGGAGGAGAAACCCAAGGTCCCGGAAAAGGTCCAGATGAAGCTTTTCTGATGCCCTCCATCCCTCAGGACTTTGTGGAATTCCTCCAAAGCCTTCTGGGTCCCGAGGAGGCCCTGAGCTTCCTCTCGACGGTGGGGTCTCACGCCCCTCCTTCCTTCAGGGTGAACACCTTGAGGACCGATGACCCGAAGGCTATGGCGCTCCTCGAAGAGGAGGGCTTCGGGGTCAAGCCCATAGATGGGATGCCCCATGGGTATCTCGTCCAGAAGGAGCCCTTCCCCATCGGGAGGAGTTTCTCCCACTATCTGGGAAACATCTACATTCAGGACCCGAGTTCCATGGTCCCTCCCCTGGTCCTTGATCCCCAGCCCGGGGAATTGGTCCTTGATGTTGCTGCGGCTCCCGGATCCAAGACCACCCAGATGGCAGCCATGATGGGGAACCGGGGCCTCATTGTGGCCAACGATCCCTCGGTGAGGCGCTCCACCTCCCTCTCCTATAACCTCATGAAGTGCGGGGTCATAAACGCGGTGGTCACGATCCTTGACGGAAACCGCCTGGGGAGGTTGTATTTTGAGTTCTTCGACAGGGTGCTGCTCGATCCACCCTGTAGCGGCCTGGGGACCTTGAAGAACTGCCCCGAGGTGCTCAAGTGGTGGAGGATGAAGCGGTCCGAGAAGCTATCCCGGCTTCAGTGGAACCTGATGGTGAGCGCCATAAAGGCCCTAAGGCCCGGAGGGATCCTAGTTTATTCGACCTGTACCATCGTCCCCCTGGAGAACGAGGCCCTCATCTCCAGGGCCATAAGGGAATACCCCGTGGAGCTGGAGGAGATAGGGTGGGATGGCTTTGACGTGAGGCCCGGCCTCAGGGAGTTCATGGGGGAGGAATTCGCCCCTGGTATGGAGAGGGCCATAAGGATCTATCCTCACCGCTGTCCCGGAGAGGGGTTTTTTGTGGCCAGGCTGAGGAAGGTCTCCGGGATGAAACCCCCTCTGGAGCGTCCAAGACTGGAATCGCCCCCACTGGTTGACCGCTGGCATCCCACAGTGAGGGGATTCCTGGATGGGCTCAGGGATCACTTCGGGATCCCCGATGAGTTCCTCGAGCAGTTCCTCTACGAGAGGGCAAAGGAATTGAGGGTCTATCCCCGCGAGGCCAAAGGGGTGGGCTTTCTGAAGTACACCCATCGCGGGCTTCCCTTCGCCAAACCCGATGGCAACCCCCCGACCCTGACCACCTGGGGGGCCCAGTTCCTGGCTCCCTGGGCGAAGAAGAATCTCATCGACCTTCAAGACCCTCGCGATCTCCTGAGATTCCTGAAACACCAGGACCTTCCCTTGCGGGAGGCGCGCAAGGGCCAGCAACTGGTCCTCTATCGGGGACATCCAGTGGGCTATGGGATAGCCACAAGGGGTATCCTCAAGAGCAGGGCCAAGGTCCGCAGGGAGGTCCAGTGGCCCTTCTGCCTGGAGGGGTCATAGGCCCTGACGCTTCTTCCGTTCCTGGGCCCGCAGTTCCCGCCGTAGCAGTTTCCCCACCTTCGACTTAGACAGCATATCCCTGAACTCTATGTACTTGGGGACCTTGTAAGGAGCCAGACGCTCCCGGCACCACCTGATGAGCTCGTGGGCGTTCACCCCCTTATGTCCTCCTTTAGCACCACGAAGGCCTTTATCCTCTCGCCGACCCAGGAGGAAGATCCATGCCTTGGGATAGATTTTCATATGAGGCAACGAATACTACTTCAAGTAGATTTTGTAATGAGGCATCAGGTTATCCCGTGAGGGCTTGGATGAGGGGGAGGATTTGGGGGTGGTTGAAGTGTCTGAGGCTTATGGCCCCTGAAGGGCATGTGGCTGCGCAGGCACCGCAGCCCCTGCAGGCTGCCTCGGTGACCTTCATCCTTTTGGTCTTTGGGTCGAAGGACAGGGCACCGAATTCGCAGACCTTCTCGCATAGCCTGCATAGGGAACAGGCCTCTGGGTCCAGCACTGCGGTTATGGGGTCTTTGGTTACCTCGCCGAGGTGGAAGATCTTTGTGGCCCTCGCTGCCGCAGCGTGGGCTTGGGAGAGGGTGTCGGGCAGGTCCTTGGGCCCCTGGCAGCATCCTGCAAGGTATATCCCTTCGGAGGTCGTGTCGACGGGTCCGAGTTTGGGGTGGGCCTCAAGGAAGAAGCCATCACTTGAGGCGTTCAAGCGCAGCCTTTTCATGAGTTCCCGGGTCCCTTTCGGCGGTTCCATCCCTATGGCCAGGACCACCATATCGACCTCAAGCTCTGCTGGCCTTTCCAGGAGGGTGTCCTCGTAGCGCAGCACGAGCTTGTCCCCCCTGGGGAAGATCTCCCCGGGATTTGCGCGGACATAAATCACCCCCGCTCTTTGGGCCTCTTCGAAGAGTTCTTCGTAGCCCTTGCCGAAGGTCCTCACATCCATGAAGAACACGTAGATATGAGTTTGGGGGTGACTCTGTTTGAGCAGCAGGGCCTGTTTTGCGACCACTGTGCAGCACACCCTTGAGCAATAGGGATTCCCTACGGTCTGGTCCCTTGAGCCCACGCAGTGGATGAAGGCCACCCTCTGGAGGGATCCCTCGGGGAGGCCCGACCCGAGGAGCTCTTCCATATCGGCGGTGGTGATAATGGATGGGTGTCTCCCATAACCGAATTCCGGCTTTCGGCTTGCGTCAAAGGGGGAAAAGCCCGTTGCGACTATCACTGTTCCGACCTTTTCCTCGATTACCTCCCCCTGGCATCTTATCCTGGCGGTGAAGTTCCCCGTGAATCCTTCAAGGGAGAGGACCTCGGAGTTGAGGAGGATTTTGACATTGGGCCTCCCTAGGAGCTGCTTGACCTTTTCGTTTACGTATTCCCTGACCGGGATCATGTTCGGGAATCCCCTCCAGATCCTGTTTGCCCATCCGCCCAATTGGGCTTCCCTTTCCACCAAGACCACCCCAAAGCCCGCCTCGCTTATGTCAAGGGCGGCCGTTATCCCCGCCAGTCCCCCTCCTATGATGAGCGTTCGGGGGATCGCTCTGTACTTTAGGGGCTCAAGGGGTTCGAGAAACCTTACCCTCTGGACCCCGGCCTTGATCAGTTCGAAGGCCTTGTGGGTTGCCTCCTCCCTGTCGGGAGTCACCCAGGAACAGCCCTCCCTTATGTTTACGTGCTGGTAGAGGAAGGGGTTCAGTCCCGCCCCCTCGATCGCTCGCCGGAAGGTCTTCTCGTGCATCGCGGGGCTGCAGGAGGCTATCACCACCCTGTCGATAAGCCCCTCCCGTATATCGCCCTTGATGATGGCCTGCCCCTCCTCCGAACACAGGTATTTGTTGTCCCTGACCAGGCTGACCCATCGAAGCCTCGAGATCTTTTCCATCAACTTCTGGATGTCGACGTATCCGGCGATATTGCGCCCGCAGTGGCATATGTAAACCCCGATCCTCTTCCCCCTCTTCATCTCCCCCTCTGCGACAGAAGGGCGAGGGCCCTTGAGGCCGCCCCCGAGGCCTGGGCCACCGAATCGCTTATATCCTTGGGCCCCTGGCAGCATCCTGCTAACAAGATCCCGGGCCGGGATGAGATTACCGGATCCAGCGGATCCCCCCCCTTGAAGAACCCGTTTTCGTCCAGCTCGAGCCCGAGCACCCTTGAGAGTTCCAGGGCGTCTTTGGGAGGCTCAGCCCCACAGGCCAAAACGACGGCCTCTGCCTCAAGTTCGAGGGTTTTCCCCAAAAGGGTATCCTCCAGCCTGACGATGACCCTCCCATCCCTTTCGAAGATCTCCCCGGGGAGGCCCCTCCGGTAGAGGATTCCCCTTCGCTGTGCCCTTTCGTAAAGCTCCTCATACCCTTTGCCGAAGGCCCTCACATCCATATAGCAGACCGTGATCTCGGCCTCGGGTATTCTCTCCTTCACCTCCAGGGCCTGCTTCGCGGTATACATGCAGCAGAAACGCGAACAGTAGGGATGCCCCACCATCCTGTCGCGGGACCCGACGCAGTGGATGAAGATGAACTTCCTGGGGACTTCTCCTGCGATCCTTATCTCGCCCCCCGTGGGTCCCGTCGAGGAGAGGAGCCGTTCGAGCTGAAGGCTTGTCAGGATCCTCGGGGAATTTCCGTAGCCGTATTCTGGTTTCCTCCGCGGGTCAAAGAGGTTGAACCCTATAGCGACTATGATCGCGCCGACCTCAAGCTCCAATTTCTCCTCCCTCTGGGAGTAATCTATTGCCCCCCGCGGGCAAACCCTTTCGCAGACCCTGCATTTGGACTCCCGGAAATAGCGGCAATGAGAGGGGTCTATGATGGGGATCCTCGGTATCGCCTGGGGGTAGGCTACAAATATCGCCTTCCTTTCGCCCAGCCCCTGGTCGAACTCGCTTGAAACCCTCTGGGGGCATTTCTCCTGGCAGGTACCGCAGCCGGTGCAGAGCTCCTCCCTGATGTAGCGGGGCTTCCTCAGCACTTTCACCCTGAAGTGTCCGGCTTCTCCCTCGAGACCCTTGAGGCGGGAGTTGGTCAGCAGGGTTATGTTCGGGTTCTGGGCGATGTCGTTGAGTTTGGGCGATATGGTGCACATGGCGCAATCGTTGGTGGGGAAGGTCTTGTCGAGCTGAACCATGTGTCCCCCGATCCAGGGCTCCTTTTCGAGCAGAAAGACCCCGTAGCCCGCCTCGGCTATATCCAGGGCTGCCTGCATCCCCGCGATTCCCCCGCCGACAACTAGCAC